>NZ_JAQNCQ010000037.1:0-20702 GCF_028368005.1 Geitlerinema sp. CS-897
GTTACGAAGGTGGTGCCGGTCAGCCATGCCCCGATGGCCAGGTAGGCGGTGGGGAACAGCAGGATGCCGGACCAGCCGACAAAAACGAATCGATCGCGCTTGAGCCAGTCGTCGAGGACGTCGAACCATCCTCGTTCTGGCGCGCGGCTTACTGCGATGGTCATTGAATCTCAAGCCTCCTTGCTTTAAAGTCTTTTGCAAGGTTTCTAATTAAGTTAACATAACTATATACTATGTCATCAAGTCAGGCGAGTTTAATGGGGGGCGATCGAAAAATTTAAACACTGAAAGGCTAGAATTTTTAAGAATTTCGCCCGTCCCTCTCTCCGCGACGAAGTTTAGATACTAAAAAAGTTCAAACGTCAAGATTAGTTAAACAAACTTAAAAAACTCTATGACCGTACAGACTGTAGCGACGAGCGATCGCATTCTCCATCAGCCCGTACTGGGATCGCGCCGGTTCAGCAACTACTTCTGGGCGAGCGTCGTCTCCCTCGGTGGTGTGGGTTTCCTGCTGTCGGGGCTGTCGAGCTATCTGCAAGTCAACCTGCTACCCTTTGCCGATCCGACACAACTGATCTTCGTTCCCCAAGGGCTAGTCATGGGACTTTACGGCGGCGCGGCGATTCTGTTGTCGCTGTACCTGTGGCTCGTGATTTGGTGGGACGTGGGCGGCGGCTACAACGAGTTTAATCTCGAAACCGGAAAAATTAATATTTTCCGTTGGGGCTTTCCCGGTAAAAATCGCCGCATCGACGTGACTTGTGACGTCAACGACGTAAAATCGATCCGCGTGGATGTCAAAGACGGTATCAATCCCAAACGTACCCTGTACCTGCGCGTGAAAGGGATGCGCGACGTGCCGTTAACCCGCGTCGGACAACCCTTATCTCTGGCCGAAATCGAAAACCAAGGCGCTCGACTGGCGCGTTTTCTCGGCGTTCCCCTCGAAGGATTGTAAAGCGATGCTATTCTCGAATTTCCGACGTCAAGTCCTGCCCTGGGTCTTGGTAGGTGTGCTGGCGCTCTCAGCGTGTTCGCAATCTGGAGAGGTTGCCAGCAGTGCTTCGCCAGATTCCGATCGATCTTCGGCCGCGACCGAACAGTTTGCGGGTTTACCGCGACTCGACGGTACGGCGACCCTCGTTATGGTGGTAAAGGGATCGCCGATTACCATCGAAGTCGATGGCAATAACGCCCCGATCACAGCGGGAAACTTCATCGATCTCGCCGAACGGGGCGTGTACGACGGCACCTCGTTTCACCGCGTCGTCCGCCAACCCGAACCCTTCGTGGTTCAGGGGGGCGATCCCTTGAGTAAAGATCCCGAAACCCCCGTGTCGCAGTTGGGGACGGGAAGTTATGTCGATCCCGAGACGCAGCAACCGCGCTACATTCCCTTAGAGATCGAACCGGAAGGGGCTGACGAACCTGTTTATGGCGAAACGTTGGCTCGAGCTGGTGTTGACGCGATGCCAGAGTTGACGCATCGTCGCGGTGCGGTAGCGATGGCGCGATCGACCCCGCCTAATTCAGCATCGGCACAGTTTTACATCGCCCTCTCGGATCTCGATTTTCTCGATGGCAATTATGCGGTTTTCGGCTACGTGACTGAGGGCATGGAGGTCGTCGATACTATCGAGCAGGGCGATCGCATCGATTCGGTGACGGTGACGGAAGGCTTGGAGAACTTGCAGCGGTAACTTGGGCGTCGGAGGGTTCGATATCGATGTCGTGGTGACGGGAATCGGAGCGCGATCGAGCCTCGGAAATCTCGCCACCACTTGGACGCAACTGATTTTGGGAAAGTCGGGATTGCAGAGGTCGCAACCGTTTCCCGAACTTCCACCCAAGCCGCTGGGACTGTTGGGCGATCGCCCCGCCGATTTTCTCGACCTTGCGAAAACTGTTGCGACCGAAGCACTCGAAGATGCGAGTTTATCTCCTTCAAATTTATCTTCAGAAACGCTTCTAAGAGATTGCGGTGTCGTTCTCGGTTCGAGTCGCAGTCAGCAGGGGCGTTTGGAGTCTCTTCACCGACAGATGGAAACGGACGGGCTATCGGGTTGGTTGGAGGCGTTACCGCATCGGGGCGCGATCGCGATCGCCCGACTCCTGGGAACTCGGGGGCCGGTGTTAGCGCCGATGGCTGCTTGTGCGACGGGAATTTGGGCGATCGCTCAGGGGGTACAACTCATCCGCAGCCGACAGTGCGATCGCGTCGTGGCGGGGGCGGTGGAAACGCCGATTACGCCCTTGACTCTGGCCAGTTTCGACAAAATGGGAGCGTTGGCGAAGACGGGGTGTTATCCGTTCGATCGCCATCGGGAAGGCTTGGCGTTAGCCGAAGGTGCGGCGATGTTCGTCCTCGAATCCGCCGAAGTTGCCCGACAGCGCAAGGCCAAAATTTACGGACGCATTCTCGATTTCGGCTTAACCGCCGATAGTTACCACGTCAGCGCCCCCCAACCCCAAAGTCGCGGCGCGATCTCGGCGGTGAAAACCTGTCTCGATCGATCGGGACTCGAACCGAGAGACATCGACTACGTTCACGCCCACGGTACCAGTACCCAACTCAACGATCGCAGCGAAGCCTATTTGCTACGACATCTGTTTCCCCGAGGCGTACCCGTGAGTTCGACCAAAGGCGCGACGGGACACAGCATCGGCGCGTCGGGGGCGTTGGGGGTGGCGTTTTGTTTGTTGGCGATGCGCGATGGGGTGTTACCGCCCTGTGTGGGGTTGCGCGATCGCGACTTCGATTTGGACTTGGTAGAAACGGCGAGAGTCGCGAAGAGCGATCGCCTCCTGTGTTTCAGTTTCGGGTTTGGGGGACAAAACGCCGTCGTCGCCCTATCGCGATGATTCTTCACAAAAACTTTCAGATTTCGGGTTCGCTTCCCTCAAACTCCGTCAAACTTTCGTCGCGTCCAAGCTGACCACAGGTTCGTTTCCCAAAACCTCTGCGCTGTGAACGGCGTTTCGGGGAACTGCGATACAGTCTCCAGCTTCCAAAATCGCCTCTCGTCCTTCTAGAACCAGACGAAACCGCCCGGAGAGAACCCCGTCGATTTTATCGATGGCGTGGGTGTGGTTTGGGAAATAGGTTCCCGACGGATAAACGTATCTAGACACGTGATAGCCACGTCGTTCGAGTTTGTCGCGCATTGCGGATTCAGATAGTTCTCCATCTCGTTCGGGATTCCAGCGCTCGATCTGTGACACGATCGCTTCTCCAAGATGACGTCACCTTTTTAAAATATCAAAATCTTCTTACATTTTTAAGTAGTGTTCTCGGAGTCGTTAACCCTATTGCCCAAAAAACTCAGTATTTTCAACCTCGAGAATCCGTATTTTCAACATAGCTGCTGATTTATAGGCTTGGCTAAGATATAAGAGACGAACAGACTAATTTTTTTAATTCGAGCAGTGAATTTTACTAACAAACTCTCGAAGGTGTAGAACGGGTGTACTAACAAAATACTCGTCATATAACTCCCAACTCCAAGCTGTGGGAGGACGAGTCGAACCCGATCCTTCTGTTTACCGGCACGTTTTTTCGACGATCGCCCAACCCCAAATGGCAACTCAACTCAAGTACAACGCTAACTCGACGCGTAATAGTTTGGGTTTTACACCTAATAGACCGTATCGACAAAATCTTAAAAAAGATCGCAGGCTGAAATGAAGTTTGCTACAATAGCTCTGAGGATTGACGAGAATTCAATCAAGTTTACGTTGATATAAAAAACGATCTATAATAAGATCGCACCGATCGATGCAATTCAAAATCGTGTCGATTTCAACTGTTTTTCAGGCGATCGCTAAAAAAACAAAAAAACAGCAGGAAGCTGTTATTAATTGTGTTAAAGTGCAAATCGCAGCGTATTACAGAGTATTTATCGAATTTATTTCAAAAAAATTAAATTTTTCGAGCTGAGAAATAAATTCCTCCAAACATAGCGATGGTATCACCACCCAAAGTTCTCAAAGAACGGCGAGAGTATAACACCTGGGTCGCCAACGAAACTCTCGAAGACTACTCCTTACGTTACGCTCCCAAATCATTTCGTAAGTGGCCCGAGCTACTCGTTGCCAACACTGCCCTCGGCGGAATTTCGTTCCTAGCCCTCGAAGCGATCGGGGGGTCTCTAGCCATCAACTACGGTTTCACCAACTCCTTTTGGGCAATTACCACAGTCAGCGCAATTATTTTCCTGGCAGGCATTCCCATCACCTACTACGCTGCCAAATATAACATCGACATGGATTTGTTGACGCGAGGAGCGGGATTCGGCTACATCGGATCGACCATTACCTCCGTCATTTACGCGTCCTTTACCTTCATCTTTTTCGCCTTAGAAGCGGCAATCATGGCACAGGCGTTGGAATTGTATTTCCATCTCCCCTTAAGTTGGGGTTATCTCCTGTGTTCTTTGATTATCATTCCTATGGTGTTTTACGGCGTCACATTCATCAATCGCCTGCAACTGTGGACTCAACCTCTATGGCTGGCGTTGATGGTGTCTCCGTACCTGTTCGTACTTCACAAAGAACCCGACGCCTTTTCTCACTGGCTCAACTTTGACGGGAATGCAATCGGCGGATCGGGGTTCGATCCCTTATTGTTTGGAACAGCGGCGACCGTTTCGTTTTCGTTAATCGCCCAGTTAGGCGAACAAGTCGATTACTTGAGATTTTTACCCGACTTGGAAGACCACAACCGCGTTCGTTGGTGGGTTGCAGCGATCTCCGCCGGGCCGGGTTGGATCGTACTGGGATGGGCCAAGCAAATCGGAGGAACGTTTTTAGCGTCTTTAGCGATTTACCACGGCGTCACCTTTGCCAAGGCCAAAGAACCGATTCAGATGTATTTGGCTGGATTTTCCGATATGTTCGGCGATCCGGCGGTCGTCCTCGCCATCGGGACGCTGTTTGTCATCATTTCCCAAATTAAAATTAACGTGACCAACGCTTACGCGGGATCGCTGGCGTGGTCGAATTTCTTTTCGCGATTGACCCACAACCACCCCGGCCGCGTTGTTTGGTTGGTGTTTAACGTCGCGATTTCCCTGCTGTTGATGGAGTTGGGGGTGTTTGAAACCCTCGAGGCAATTTTGGGGCTGTATTCCAACGTGGCGATCGCCTGGGTGGGGGCGTTAGTCGCGGATTTAGTCATCAACAAGCCGTTGGGATGGAGTCCGTCCTATATCGAGTTCAAACGCGCTCACTTATATAGCATCAATCCTGTGGGATTTGGGGCGACGGTGGTAGCGTCGTCGATCTCGATCGCGGCTTTCGTTGGAGCGTTCGGGGATTTCGCCCAAGCTTACGCTCCATTTTTAGCCTTGGGAATCGCCTTCGTTTTGTCTCCCGTTCTCGCGATCGCCACTGATGGCAAATATTACATCGCCCGCGAAAATCACTATCTCAACCACAGCGTACAGACGTTAGACGGCCGCGATCTCATTTCATGTTGTATCTGCGAGCAGTCTTACGAACCGGCGGACATGGCTTATTGTCCGGTGTACGACGGCTCGATTTGTTCGCTGTGTTGTAGCCTCGACTCGCGATGTCACGATCGCTGCAAACCCGAACCCGATTTCATCGACCATCCAGTTATCAAACAATTACAAGCAGAGTTTCGTGAAAAAATTGCCCCTCACCTCGATGCTAAACTCGTTCGATTTCTAGGTAGTTTTGCATTAGTGACGGGGGTGACGGCGGCGATTTTCGTGGTCGTGTACTTTTTCAGTATCAAGAGTTTTGGCGAGCAGTTCCCCGAAACGTCTGAAATCTTGTTCGCCTCGTTTTTGGAGCTGTACGCTCCGTTACTCGTGATTTTAGGGATTGCATCTTGGTGGTACGTTCTCAGCGAAGACAGCCGAGAACTCGCCGAAGACGAACTCGACAAACAAAACCAACAGTTACAACGAGAAATTCTCGATCGCACCGCCGCAGAAGCTGCGTTACAGCAACTGACCCACGATCTCGAAGATCGGGTGAAACAGCGAACGTTCGAGTTATCGAGGGCGTTGAAAACATTACAGGAAACCCAATCGCAACTGGTTCAAACCGAAAAAATGTCGGGGTTGGGTCAACTCGTGGCGGGTGTCGCTCACGAAATTAACAATCCAGTCAACTTTATTTATGGGAATCTCGTTCACGCCGAAGATTACATTCAAGATATTTTAGATTTGGTGGCGTTATACGAGGAAAAATATCCCAATCCAGATCCTGAGTTAGAAGACAAGCTCGAAGAAATCGAGTTCGATTTTATTTCTGAAGATCTGCTTAAGTTGTTGCGATCGATGAAGGTTGGGGCGCAACGAATTCGAGAAATTGTCTTGAGTTTGCGGAATTTCAGCCGTCTCGACGAATCGGATGTCAAACCCGTAGACTTACACGAGGGGATCGACAGTACGCTCATGATCCTCAGCAACCGCTTGAAAGTCAAAGGCGATCGACCGGCGATCGAAGTGATTAAGGATTACGGAGATCTCCCGAACGTAGAATGTTATGCGGGATCGATCAACCAGGTGTTTATGAATATCTTGACGAACGCCATCGATGCTTTAGAAGAGTGGGATCGCGATCGCTCCTTAGAAGACAAGCAAGAGAACCCCAGTCAGATTCACATTGAAACGCAAGCCAACGAAACTCACGTAACGATCGCGATCGCAGATAACGGCCCGGGAATTCCCGCAACGGTCAAACAGAGGATCTTCGATCCGTTTTTTACCACGAAAGCGATTGGAAAAGGAACCGGTTTAGGAATGTCGATCAGCTATCAAATCGTGACTGAAAAGCATGGGGGACAGTTGATCTGCGATTCAGAAATCGATCGGGGCGCACGGTTTGTCATTCTGTTACCAATTTTTCCGCAACGGGCGAGCGATCGCTGATTTAAAGTCGAAGCGATCGCGGTTTCGACTCAGTTTTTAGTCACATTGCAAATCGATCGAGTTTTGAAGAAATCCAACCACTTGCCTGACTTCATATATCGTCTATTTCTACTCCTAACGCAGTGGGGCGATCGCGTTCGTCTAACTCTCGAGAGATTTGTCGGGAATGAGGTAAAATCTCCCCATCTTCTCACCTCAATTCTCCGGTTCCGAACCGTTTGAGGAAGTATTTTCCGATAGCCGATCTCCCAAAACTGGCTCGAGGGCTTCCGAGAGGGCTTTCGGATCCATAAAGACCACTTTAGAATTCTCACTTTGGCTGAGTTTAAAACTCGAATCGACGTAGCGTTGAGTAATAAAAAAGTGAAGAATTTCTCGAGCGTTACGTTTTGACTCCAAGGCTTTGGCGATTTGGTTCATATATTCCGCCGTTCCTTCCGCTTCTAAAATCGACGCTCGTTTTTTAATTTCCGCCGCTCGCTCGATTTCCATCGATTCGAGAACCGTTTTGGATGGATTGATTTTCTGAACGTCGACTCGCGTGACTTTAACGCCCCAATTTCCCGTTTCTTCATCCATTTTTTCCAACATCACTTGGTTGATTTCCCCTCGCGATGTCACCGTGCGATCGAGTTCTCGCTGACCGATTTCCGAGCCTAAAATCGTACTGACGCGGTTTTGAATGGCAGCAGCAACGTCTTCGATTTCGTAATACGCCCGTTCTAAATCTAGAATACGCCAGTACACCACCGCTTGAACTTCCAACGAGACGTTATCTTTCGTAATTGCCCGTTGCGGTTCGATTTGAATGAACTGTTCGCGGGTCGTATCTTCCCACACGATGCGATCGAAAAACGGAGCAGTCAAATTCAACCCTGCGTTGAGGGTTCGGTGGTATTTTCCCAACCGTTCTACGAGTGCTTGATTGCCCTGATTGATAATTTTGACGCCTCCGACGGTGTACCCGACAAACCCTAAAACGATGGCGGCAAGAAACGAATACATCGTCTAAATTTCCTCAAGTACTACACTCGATCGAAAACGAACTTTGACTCTATTAAATCGCGAAACTTGTCAGGGAGCCACCGGCATCTCCCACAGTTTGATCGTTTTGTCTACTCCGCCGCTGACTAACTGGCGACCGTTCGAGGCAAACGCTAAGGCACTGACTTCGCCGCGATGGCCGTGCAACCGATACTCTCGTTTGCCGCTCTCGAGGTTCCACAAAAAAATGGCTTCGCCTCCCCCGACGAGATACCGACTGTCTGGGGAAAAGATCGCGGTACTGAGATCGACCCGCGTTTTCTCGAGGCGATCGATTTCCGCTCCGGGAAAGACGTTCCACAAACGCAAGGTATTGTCGAAGCTACTGCTGGCGATGGTGGTGCCGTCCGGCGACAAGGCAACCGATCGCACGCCCGCGTCGTGACCGGTCAGCGCGCGAATTTGAACCCCTTGAGACACGTTCCAGACTCGCAAGGTTTTATCCGCTCCCCCACTCACTAAGGTATTACCGTCGGCAGACAGCGCGACGCTGGTGACTTCGGCTGTATGACCTTGTAAGGTGTGGAGCGATCGCCCGCTGCGTAAATCCCACACGCGAATCGTGCGATCGTCGCTGGCACTGACGAGAATGCGGCCGTCGGTGGAGATGGCGATATCGTTGACGGCTTTGCTGTGTCCGCCGAGCGTTAACTTACGAATGCCCGTACGGGCGTCCCAGAGGCGCACGGTGGTATCGTTGCTCGCCGTGACGATGGTATTGCCATCGGGGGTAAAGGCGATGGCGCGAATCCAGTCGTCGTGAACCGATCGCTCGTACAGTAGAACGCCGTTTTTGAGGGCGATAATGCCCATATCGCGAAAACTCCCGCTGGCAACGATGTTGTTTTGTGGCGACACGGCGAGGCTGTAAACTCGTCCTCCAGCGTTACGGGCCAGCAACAAGTCGAAAAAGCCGCTGCTGGGGAGGGAAGACAGGGGGAACCACGGGCTGGCCGGAAACAGTCCGTAACGCCAATAGCTGTAAAGTTGAGACGCGGCCAGAATCGCGATCGCCCCGGCTGCAACAGACTGCCAAGACAGGTGAAGGCGATCGCTCCAACTGGTCTGACGTTTGCGAAGGCGTGATTGAGTGCTGCGTCCACCCCCCGTACTGCGAAATCCCGAACCGGTCGATCGCAAATCCGGCGCACCGCTGCGATAGAGCCCCGAGTCTGTCGGTAATGCTCGCGACGCCCGTGGCGTTTTTTGAGAGGAAGGATTCGAGGTGCTGTCGTTGGGTTTGAACGGCCACTTAAAGCCAGTATTCGAGGCAGATAGTTGAGGTTTGGCCTCGTCTAACGAGCGCAAAATCATTTGGGCGTGTTGCGGTCGGTTGCCGGGAAACGGCGCCATCATGTAATCGATGATGTCGGCCAGGGCGTCGGGAATTTGAGGCGCACCGTCTCGCCATTGAAGTTTCCCGGTGCGAGGGTGTTCGGGAAATTCAGTAGGTTTTTTGCCGGTCATCAAGTAGACGAAGGTGCGTCCGAGGGCGTAAAAGTCCGATTGAGGGACAGCTTTTCCGTTAATTTGTTCGGGAGGGGTGTAACCGGCCGAGATGATTTCCGTGACGTTTTGTCCGCCGCCAACTTTGTTGAGATAGGTTCCCGTCACTTCTCGCGCCGTTCCGAAATCGATGAGAACGAGTTGCCCGTCGGGACGGCGCATAATGTTATGGGGTTTGATGTCCCGGTGGAAGTAATGCTGTTTGTGGACTTGTTCTAAAATTTCGACGAGTTGCTCGAGCCAGGCGATCGCTACTTTTTTATCGATCGGTTGGTTTTTACGCTCTTCGAGCCATTCGCTGAGGTTTAACCCCTCGATTTTTTCCATCACCAAGCAGTGAACCGGTTCTTCGCTGTTGGGCGGCCAGTACACGAAATACCCGTCTGGCTCGACTTTGGGAATGCCTGGATGACTCAGGCGGCTGAGGACTTTGGCTTCTTGTTGAAACAGCGAAACCGCTTTGGGATGGTTTTTGTAGAGAACTTTAATGACTTTGAGTTTTTTGCCTTCGGCTGCCTCAAAGGTTTTGCCGAAACCGCCACTCCCGAGCAACCCAAGAATCCGATACCGATTTTGCAGCACCAAGTCCGCTCCGCAATGGGGACAGACGCGATCTTTCGGATTGGGCTGTTCGGCAGGGTTAGGGCATTGGGGGTTAATGCAATAACTCACGGATAGCAGCTGACCCGGCACAAAGGTTAGGGGTATATGTGGGCTTGGACGAATTCGACAGTTCGACACCCGTTCGGAGAGCGCGTGTCCTGAATCGGTCTCGGGAAGTTTGGCTTTTGGAGAACGCTCGCTTGCCAGTCGAGGCGCGACAGGTGGGTTGGGAGACGATTCGGCTCTCGGTTTCGTTTCGACTCCCCACGTCAGGGTTCATCGATTGCGAGGGAAACTCTCTCGATGACGCGAAATTTCGACTGTGGACAGTGCGACGGTTCGGGTCGGCTCTTTGCTAACCCTGACTTTAATTTACCTTACGGAACCTCATTTCTGTTGGCTGCTTTCAGTGTATCGTACTTGTTTACTGTCTGAAGGCGGTGGGATTTCCCCAGGGAAGCGACAAGGACGGTATCGAGGGGAGAGGAAAAATTCGGATTGCTTCCCGTTTTCCTGACAAACTCTCCTCTTTCGGGTTTCCCGACCTCAGAAACAGGAAAACCCAAAACGTAGGGTTTCGGGTTTTCTCAGGAGACCGAGTCTCGGTTGGGGTGTCGTCCTAGATACGAGAACCGCCGAGATGAGGGAGGAATACTGTGACGGACTCGCCGTCGTCGTTAATAATGTCGTGGGATTCAAAGCCAAAGCGATCGCTGGCAACCCGTCGGCGCGATCGACGGTGCGAGGAGGTATTTCGCAGGGAAGTCGAGGTGGCACGGTCGGCAGTCCACGATTGAGGGATCGCTCGTTCGATTGCAACACCAGATCTAGCCATAATATTTTTTCCTCCCTAAAATAATGTTTCAGTTGTCAGTTGTTATTCGGACAACTGAGGCGATCGCTATTTTTTTTAGATCGCAAAGTTGTTGAAAAAACAGTTCGATCGCTTCGGAATAATCTTGGCTGTAAACGATTTTGTATTCGATTTAATGGGTGTTTTTAATCCCACGTTCTCGAAGTTTGCGATCGATCTCGTCTCGTTATTTCACGTTATTAGTATAGCTCGATCGCACGCTTTACTGGAGGGTTTCGATTCAAAAGTTTACAAAAAAAACTTCTCCCCAAAACTACGATCTCGCGGTTGTAATCGACATTACAAAATTGAGATCGATTGGAGAAAAGTACGTAATATTACGGAGCGAAGAATCGAAAAATCGATAGGTTTGCCGCGATCCCCATTGCGTCGCTATACTTGAAACCGACGCGATCGCACGTCGTCGCCGTACTGTCGAACGGCTTCAGAAATCGTCTCCCGTAAATTCGCGTAAACCTTGGCAAAAGGCGGTTGGCGATCGGACCATCCGAGCAAATCGTGCGTCACTAAAATCTGTCCGTCGCATCCCGAACCCGCTCCGATACCGAGGGTCGGCACCGTCAGTTTCTGAGAAATTTTCTCCGCTAACGCCCCATCTATATGTTCGAGAACGAGCGCGAAGATCCCCGCCCGTTCTAACGCCAATGCTTCGGAAACCAGCCGAGATTCTTCAGTGTTAGTCGTCCCCTGCTTGCGATATCCCAACTGATGCACCGACTGAGGCGTCAGTCCCACATGACCCATCACCGGAATTCCCGCCTGCACCAAGACCGCCACCGTTTCCGCCATCGCCGGATACCCGCCTTCAAGTTTCACCGCCGCCGCTCCCGTTTCCTTCAAAACGCGCCCGGCTGACTGTAGAGCTTGCTGGGGACTTTCCTGATAGGTCAAAAACGGTAAATCCACGACCATCAACGCCTGCTTGACCCCGCGACGGACGGCTTTAGCGTGGTGCAACATTTCCTCGAGGGTCAAAGGTAACGTCGTCTCGTACCCTAACGCCACTTGAGCCAGGGAATCCCCCACCAGAACCACATCGACACCGGCTTCGTCCAAAACCTTCGCGATCGCATAATCCCACGCAGTCAACGTGACGATCGAACGATGTTCGCGTTTCCAACGCACCAGCGTTCGGGGTGTTACGGCCATATCTCAACTCTCAAAACTCGTCTCACAACTTGCCCAAAATCGGGATTTCGAGCGCGATCGTACCGGTCTCGGCTCGTTACTTCAGTCTAGCGAAAAGTGTCCGTTCCAAGGGCGCGATATCCTAGATCCTAGAGGGAACCGAGGCAACGGAACCACGGAATACCCCCGATCGCACCTCCCACTCTGACTGACCGTGTTCCACCGATCGCTCGTCACTGCACTCTCCAAACGATTTTCTCTGCGAACGGCGATCGCCATTCCGTTCGCCCTGCAACTGGTCGCCTTTATGGGGCTGGTCGGATACCTGTCCTACCAACAAGGACAACAGGCCATTCTCGACCTCGGCACCCAACTGCAAGACCAAGTTAGCCGCCGCATCGTCCAACATCTCGAAGACTATCTCGAAACCCCCAACCAACTAACCGCCTTAAACGCCGCCGCCATCGAAGCCGGAACCCTCGATCCGACGGATTTAGCCGACACCGCCGAGTATTTCTGGCAACAGATGCAGGTGTTCGAGGTCAGCAACCTCAACTTCACCAGTTCCGATGGAGAGTTCGTGGGGATTTATCGCCGCAATGACGGTCGCCTCGTCCTCACCGAACGGAATTTCGATCGCGATCCGACTCGAGCGTACGAATACCAACTCAACCGCTTTGGCGATCGCGTCACCGTCCTCGACATCACCGACGACTACGACCCTCGCCGCGATCGAGGTTACCTCCAAGCCGTTGAAGCGGGGGAGTTCGTCTGGACGCAAGGATCGGTTCGATCCCCAGGACAAAACACCCCAGCGGTATCGGCCAGCTATCCCATCTACGACGAGGACGGGGACTTGTTGGGCGTGTTGGGCGTCGATTTGCGCTTGTCTCGCATCGCTCAGTTTTTGCGAACGTTGAAAATCGGCCGGGCCGGACAAGCCTTCGCCATCGATCGCCAAGGGGTGTTGGTGGCCACCTCGGGAACCGACGCGTTTCTTGGTTCTGACGATCGCCCCCTCGGTGGGATTCGGGCTACCGAAAGCCGCGATCGTACGGTGCAAGCGGCTGCGACCCATCTGATACGCCACTTTGACAACTTAAATCAAATTGAAGAAACGCAGATTTTACGGTATCAGTTGCAAAACCATCAGTATTTTTTGCAAGTTTCGCCGTTTCGCGATCCCAGCGGTCTCGATTGGCTGGTGGTGGTGACCGTTCCCCAAGCCGACTTTACCAGTGCCGTTCGCCGAACTGCTCGCGTCACGCTCCTCCTGTGCGTCTTTGGATTGGCCGTCGCCACCTTTGTTGGTTGGCAGGTATCTCAGGGCATCGTGCGTCCCTTGCAGCGGTTGACGGAAGGGTTGCGGAAGTTGGGGAGTCAGTGGAAAACGCTGTCTTTTTTAGACGTGCGATCGGGGGGACTGTTGCTACGGACTCGAGAAATCAAAACCCTGTTGACGACGTTCAACCGCACCGCCGCACAGCTTCAAACGACTTTGGCGGAGTTGGAATCGGAAAACAAAGCCCTGCGGGAAACCGATCGCCTCAAGGATTTGTATTTGTTCAATTTAGCTGAAGAGTTTCAACCGACCATTCAAAAAGCCATCGACAATGCGAAAGCCTTGCTCGATCGCCGCGATCGCTATCCTCCTGAAGACTTACAGCGTTTCGATCGCGTCGTGCGTGCTGGAACTCGCCTGTTGGAGTTAATGCAGGAAATTTCCGATCTGACGAAGATTCACTCGGGACAACTGAGGCCGAACCTCGAGGCCGTCGATATTCAGTCTTGTCTCGACAGCATCATCGCCCAACATCGCCCAGACCTCGACGGGAAATCGCTGCAACTGTCCCGTCACGATTTTCCCCCACCCCTGTACGTCCGGGCCGATCGCCGAATGCTCGAACAGGTGTTGTCGATCGTCTTAGAAAACGCGATTCAGTTTACGGAATCCGGTGAAATCGTGGTTCGGACGGCGATTACCGCCCCGATGGGCAAAACCAGCTATCACGAACTTCCCGAAGCCATCATTTCGATTTCCGACACGGGTATTGGCATCGCTCCCGACCAACAAGAGAAGTTGTTTCAACCCTTTGCCAAGCTCGAAGGCTGTCCCGAACACTGTCGCGGTCCGGGGTTGGGGTTGGCGGTGGCTAAAAGTTTGGTGGAGTTGATGCGGGGACAGATCGCCGTTGAAAGTGAGGGGATCGATCGCGGAACGACGGTGATAATTGTCTTACCTATCGGGGCGTCGATCTGAGGAGCGAGATCGAGCAGGGGGCGATCGTCGTTTGATGTTACGAGTTGTAAAAAATGATTGACAAACGAGTTTTGAGTGTCGATCGGCGATCGCGGCGATCGAGACTTCCGAAAGGGTTTCGCGATCGATCTGATCGAGGGTGACGGTATCGCAGATATCGAACGCCGCCCCCATTTTTTGCAAATCGTTGTCGAGATTCAGTAGGAGTTCCCGCAAGCGGGGATTGTCTCCAATTTGCACGATTTCGATGGCCAGTTCTTCGTCCGAGGTAATTTGGTTGGAGGCAGCGATGATGGTTTTGCGGACTTCGGCGATATCTTGGGGGATGCTTCCCGTGAGGACGAAAATGGTTTCGCCGTTGGGTTTGGCCAGTCCTAGGCGACGGCGGTTGAAGTAGAGGTCGATGGCGTCCCGTAGGGGTTTGGCGAGATAAGACCGACCCGAGGGGGGATAGTCGCGAAAGCGTTTGGCGACTTCGGTGGAGGTGACGCGATCGAAGCGATCGAACGTGTCGCTGTAGAAATATAAAGTAATCCCGTCGAAGTCGAACTGTTCGCACTGGGTCACGAAGGCGAGCGTGGCGTCCTGCAAAATGGCTTGCAACGTCAGGCCGCTGTTGGAGTCGGTTTGTGTCATCGTCGCACTGCGATCGATCGCGATCGTGTAATCGCGGTCTTGGAGGAGATCGCCGCCATCTGTCAAAATATCCATCGTTGGTGGGGGGAGAGTCGGAATTCGAGTGAAAACAATTTAGAACGCCGATCGATCGGGAGCGAACGACGTTCTGAAGCGATGGGGAAGACCCGAACGGTTGAGAGACACCCAGAGATGCTTTCAGTGTAGACGATCGCGATCGGGATCTCGCCAACGCAGCGTTAAAGAAACTGCCGGCCGTCGGGGTCGTCTTTAAGATGTTTGAGAACTGTTTTAATCTCTTGAGTACGAGACTTGCGAGCGATTAAAGTGGCTTTTCCGTCCCGTACCACCACCACGTCTTCTAAGCCGATGGTCACGATGAGTTCGTCGTCGTCGCTGCTGTAGACGATCGCTCCTGTCGTATCTCGTCCGATGTGGCGAGCGAGTTCTACATTAGTGCGATCGCCATCGTGGAGGCGTTCGAGAGCGTTCCAATCCCCTAGGTCGTCCCAACCGAAATCCACTGGTAAAACGTAAGCCAGATCGGTTTTTTCCATCAACGCGTAGTCGATACTGATTTTGTCCAACGTCGGATAAGCAGCGACCCCATCTTGGGAGAGGCGAGAGAGGAGAGTCGGGGCATAAGTTTTTAATTCCGAGAGGGTGACGCCAGCCCGGAAGACGAAAATACCGCTGTTCCAGCTAAAGCGTCCCGATGCTAGAAAGTCTTTGGCGGTGGTTTCATCGGGTTTTTCCGTAAAGCGAGCGACGCGGTAAGCAGGGAGTCCGCCTACTTCTCCGCAGGCCGTCCCTTGCTCGATGTAGCCGTAACCCGTGGCGGGATAAGTGGGTTTGACGCCCAAGGTCACGATCGCGGCTTCAGTAGCGGCCAGTTCGATTGCGGCTTTGAGCGTGGTGTGAAAGCGAGGGCGATCGGCGATCGCGTGATCGGCGGGGAAGAAGCCCACCACCGCCTCATTATCGTAGCGTCGGGAAATTTCGAGGGTCGTCCAGGCCACGGCTGGAGCGGTATCACGGCCTTCCGGTTCCACCAAGAGGTTGGCGTCGGGGAGTTGGGGGAGTTGTTCGCGAATCCCGTCAACCAAATGAGAGGCGGTAACGACCCAGAGATTATCCCAGTTTCCCGCTAGGGGTAACAGGCGATCGGCCGTAGCTTGCAGAAGGCTGTTTCCGCTTCCGTCGAGGCAGAGGAACTGTTTGGGGCGTCGAATACGACTGAGGGGCCAGAAGCGTTCCCCCTTTCCCCCCGCGAGGATGACGGGAATAAAGACCATAGTGAACCTCGATGTGTTTCTGATAATGTTGTTTGCGTTGCCCCCATTTTGGCATCGCCCCGCCCGAGATACCGTAAGGAGGAGTGAGAAGAGCGTTTTTGCGCGAATGGGTAGGTGTTTGAGAGGAGGATGTGCGGTTAGAGAGGTGAAAGGCTTACAGCGTCTAGGTTTGAGCTTCTGAAGAGTCGGAGGCGATCCGCGCAATCTTTGAAAGCCTTATCTGGTATGTGTTTGAGAGATTTAGGAAGAAGTGCAATATGGCATTTTTGTCGAGTTTCATGGTAGGATGGCAGCGATCCGCGCAACTGAACCTTGAAAATCAAATAGAATCAAGGTTTCAGAGGTAGGCCGTTGAAAAACCCAAAAATCCCTTCTAGGGATTGAAACGAGTTCGCCGTCGTGGGTGTTGTAGGAGAGTCTGGTTGAAAAACCCAAAAATCCCTTCTAGGGATTGAAACGCCGAAATCTCGCAGGCGATCGCATCCCTCACCAAGTTGAAAAACCCAAAAATCCCTTCTAGGGATTGAAACGTTCTCTTTAGATATCTTTGATTGTGAAATCGTCGAGTTGAAAAACCCAAAAATCCCTTCTAGGGATTGAAACGATTTTCGCGAGCCAGATTCTGGCGATCGCCTCAGGTTGAAAAACCCAAAAATCCCTTCTAGGGATTGAAACCGCCTGACGTATCAATGGCATTTACCACGATTGGAAAAGTTGAAAAACCCAAAAATCCCTTCTAGGGATTGAAACGTTCGCACGAACGACATACGGCGGATCGGGAACGTTGAAAAACCCAAAAATCCCTTCTAGGGATTGAAACGAGGACAAACTCGATCGCCGACGTGGGATAGATGGTTGAAAAACCCAAAAATCCCTTCTAGGGATTGAAACGGCAGATAAGCCATTATCTTTCAGTCGGTATTTCGTTGAAAAACCCAAAAATCCCTTCTAGGGATTGAAACTGAATAAATCGGCCGACGTGAAACGGATCGTGGTGGTTGAAAAACCCAAAAATCCCTTCTAGGGATTGAAACAGATGGCTGGGTTAAGGTTTGATTAATGTGCTAAAATTGTTGAAAAACCCAAAAATCCCTTCTAGGGATTGAAACTTCTGAAGAAGGCTATTGCTGTGAGATGGCTTGCCGAATTATGTTGAAAAACCCAAAAATCCCTTCTAGGGATTGAAACCAGTTCGAGCGAAGGGGTTCCCACGAAAGACCGAGTTGAAAAACCCAAAAATCCCTTCTAGGGATTGAAACTCCGTCTGGGGAGGAACCCAAACGATTCGCAGATCGTTGAAAAACCCAAAAATCCCTTCTAGGGATTGAAACTTTGAAATCAATGACGCCCAGCTCGGTCAGCCCTTCGTTGAAAAACCCAAAAATCCCTTCTAGGGATTGAAACCGAACTCAATGTCAAAACTCCCCCCAGACGCCTTTATCGGAGAAGGTTGAAAAACCCAAAAATCCCTTCTAGGGATTGAAACGCGGCGGATATCGCTGTCGTCGAGGGGGTCTCTGGTTGAAAAACCCAAAAATCCCTTCTAGGGATTGAAACCTTTCCCTCACAGAATACGCCGAAACCCTTTTAAGTTGAAAAACCCAAAAATCCCTTCTAGGGATTGAAACGAGGTAGCCCTGAAGCCGCTCGGTCTGCTGTTTGGTTGAAAAACCCAAAAATCCCTTCTAGGGATTGAAACCCGACCTTTCTGTTCCACCAGCCCGTAGAACTGCGTTGAAAAACCCAAAAATCCCTTCTAGGGATTGAAACGCGGCTGGAACTCCCAATCGCGGTTACCGATTTTGAGTTGAAAAACCCAAAAATCCCTTCTAGGGATTGAAACGAGGACATGAAGCTATCCGAGTTGTCCCATTGATTGTTGAAAAACCCAAAAATCCCTTCTAGGGATTGAAACATCCAGCCAATGTTTGAATGACGCGCCCCGCAACTGTTGAAAAACCCAAAAATCCCTTCTAGGGATTGAAACGGGCTTACATCCATAGATCGAGAGGTGGGTATCACGGTTGAAAAACCCAAAAATCCCTTCTAGGGATTGAAACAAACAGGCAGTCGGAGAAGCTGCTTGAACTAAGTGATAAAGTTGAAAAACCCAAAAATCCCTTCTAGGGATTGAAACCCATAGCTCGCTGATGGTATGAATTGGACGAATGTCGTTGAAGTTGAAAAACCCAAAAATCCCTTCAAGGGATTGAAACACCATCAGGCGACTCAGCCGCAATTGCGGCTCGCGCTAGTTGAAAAACCCAAAAATCCCTTCTAGGGATTGAAACACCAAATCATCATCCGGCGGCGGAAAAGGGTATGGTTGAAAAACCCAAAAATCCCTTCTAGGGATTGAAACTCTGATGGCGAAATCATTGAGTGCGCGACACGATTAAGTTGAAAAACCCAAAAATCCCTTCTAGGGATTGAAACGAAAAATCAATGGAGGCTTACGACGGGCAGATTGTGAAAGTTGAAAAACCCAAAAATCCCTTCTAGGGATTGAAACACCGCCTTGAGATAAGCAAATTTTTTTGTATTTTTCTCTTGTTGAAAAACCCAAAAATCCCTTCTAGGGATTGAAACGAAAGACTCAAAGTATTTGCAAATCGCAAGGTCAACGTTGAAAAACCCAAAAATCCCTTCTAGGGATTGAAACTGTTCGAGTTGGGCGACTTGAGATTCAAGCTCCTCGAGTTGAAAAACCCAAAAATCCCTTCTAGGGATTGAAACGCGCCTGCAAGATTGAGGGGAACGATACGATTTCGGTTGAAAAACCCAAAAATCCCTTCTAGGGATTGAAACGTCTTCAATCCCAATTTCGCCTTTATAGCATTTAGGTTGAAAAACCCAAAAATCCCTTCTAGGGATTGAAACGCTTCCGCCAAGCCGCGCTCGACGAGGTGGGCTTTGGTTGAAAAACCCAAAAATCCCTTCTAGGGATTGAAACTGTTAGCGCCCTGGGGCTGATGGTTGCCCCAGAATGGTTGAAAAACCCAAAAATCCCTTCTAGGGATTGAAACGGTCCAAATTCAATTTCAAAGCTTCCACCAGAAGCTTTGATAGGGTTGAAAAACCCAAAAATCCCTTCTAGGGATTGAAACCTCTTTCCGGTCAAATCCAGCTTCATGATTTTATGCAGGGCAGGAAATGTTGAAAAACCCAAAAATCCCTTCTAGGGATTGAAACGTTGTACGGAGGTAAGTAGATGACTTGCCCCACTGGTTGAAAAACCCAAAAATCCCTTCTAGGGATTGAAACTTTTGGAAGTGCCGAGAATTTAAAAATATTCCTGGTTGAAAAACCCAAAAATCCCTTCTAGGGATTGAAACTGAAGAAATCCCTGAAGTAAATCACTCCAATTAATTGTTGAAAAACCCAAAAATCCCTTCTAGGGATTGAAACGGGAAAGCTATTAAGGCAACAAACTGCATCAAAGTTGAAAAACCCAAAAATCCCTTCTAGGGATTGAAACTTTCTGGTGTGGTTGTGAATTTTCAGATGACCCGAGTTGAAAAACCCAAAAATCCCTTCTAGGGATTGAAACTTTAATTGATATCTATTAACTAGCTATAGGCGATAGTTGAAAAACCCAAAAATCCCTTCTAGGGATTGAAACTATGGGTGCAAAAAAGCGCTGGCTTGGAATTCCTAGTTGAAAAACCCAAAAATCCCTTCTAGGGATTGAAACATACCCTTGCGATATATCTCCGCGCTCTTCAGAAGTTGAAAAACCCAAAAATCCCTTCTAGGGATTGAAACGCTCCCATGGGCATCTCGGCGGCATCTCGAGTCTTGTTGAAAAACCCAAAAATCCCTTCTAGGGATTGAAACTAATGTAATCAACAGGGATGGGTGCAACCATCCCGTTGAAAAACCCAAAAATCCCTTCTAGGGATTGAAACTGGGTCTTTAAGCTTCCCCTGAAGAAGAAGCTGGAGGTTGAAAAACCCAAAAATCCCTTCTAGGGATTGAAACCACGAAAATTGATATCACACTCATACTTACCAGCCTTGAGTTGAAAAACCCAAAAATCCCTTCTAGGGATTGAAACAACCTCTAACAGCTCTAGAAATTGCAGCAGCCGCGTTGAAAAACCCAAAAATCCCTTCTAGGGATTGAAACCTCTGGGGGGTATTATTGACACTTCTTCGGGGGATGTTGAAAAACCCAAAAATCCCTTCTAGGGATTGAAACAAAGAAAAGAACTCTAACCCCCTGCAACTCCCCTGTCAGGTTGAAAAACCCAAAAATCCCTTCTAGGGATTGAAACAAAGAAAAGCCCGAGCTTGAATACGAACGACCTCAAGTTGAAAAACCCAAAAATCCCTTCTAGGGATTGAAACTCGAGATATTGAGCAAATCGCTCGTCCAGCCCGGCAGTTGAAAAACCCAAAAATCCCTTCTAGGGATTGAAACGTACGACGCGCTCTTAGACGATGCCGAAC
>NZ_JAQNCQ010000038.1:0-6678 GCF_028368005.1 Geitlerinema sp. CS-897
GTTAAGCAAATCGGAATGCGAGTCAAAATATCGGGAGCGCAATGGAAAGTAGAGAATGTTTCTAAGATTCTTTCTTTACGCTGTGCTTACTTAAATGGCACTCTGTTTTAGCAATATTTTTGCAAAACTGAGATGCACCCTCTCCAAGCTGCTTTTCTATATCTGTTTCATAATCTGCTAATTTCTTAATATCTAGCAAAAGTTCATTAGGCACTGGTCTCTGCTTAGTATTAATATCAATAAATAGCCTAGACTCTTCTTGTCGAGTCAGACCATTATATATAATAACAGGAACACGAAGTTGACTTTTTGCTAATACAAACCCAAAAACTCTATGTTGACCATCTAAAACTAAAAAAGACTTAGGCTTGGCATCAAATGCTAAAATTTTACCATTTTTTATAACTCGCAAATTAGCTTCAGGTTGAGCAGAAAGAACGATAGAGTTAGGTATTGTCCCTAATCCACTATCGATATATTCAGCAATTTCTTGAGCTCTTTTTTTATCTAAGACGCGCTGAAAACCTTTTTGAGGATCTTCTTCTCTTGTAGTTACGTAGCAGACCTTTGCCAATACATCACTTGGCATAGTCAGAGAATAAAATCTATATTTCCCTTGGGTGATGTTACTAAATGTGTACCGCTGCTCGGTGTGATTGTCTTGAGTAGTCATTATTCAAGTTTGGTTTGACATTAAACGCTTTAACTTTATCTAAAAAACTTCGATATATCGAACTAATATTACCATATCATAATATTTTTGTTCAAATCTTCCATCACAAGACGAGATCGGAGGTCTACAGAGAACTAAAAATGTCAAGATATATGCTGAGATAGAGCTAGACAAAAACCAAAACTCTATCTCAGTCTTCAATCAACCCGCTTTCGCCACGACTCCCGACTCCGTCAACAACTCAACCGCCGTCTGATAAGGTCGATCGCTCTCGGTTCCCACCTCATTACGCTGAATCGGATTCTGTTTCACCACGAAATCCGGCATAATTCCTAACTTATTAATATCCTTGTGATTCGGCGTTTCGTACTTCGCCACCGTCACCGCCAAGCCGGAATCGTCCGACAAATCAAACAACGACTGAATTAAGCCTTTCCCAAACGTCCGTTCGCCAACTAACTTGGCGCGTCCGTTATCCTGCAACGCACCTGCTAAAATCTCACTGGCACTGGCCGTTCCTGGGTTCACTAACACCACCAGCGGCGCGTCCGTCAACGCTTCGTGTCCGGCGTCAAAACTGCCTAAAATCGATTGTCGGTTCACTGTGTAGACGATGGTGGCGTCGTTCAACCACAATCGCGCCACTTCAATCCCAGCTTGCAACAAGCCACCGGGATTATTTCGCAAATCTAACACGAAAGCATCTGCACCCTCATTTTCCAAGGATTCGATCGCCTCTGCCATTTCCTCAGCAGCGTTGGCGCTAAACTGCGTCAAGCGAATATAACCGATTTGCGTATTGGGTGAATTCTCCACCGTCCGCAAATCCGCCGTTACCGGATGCAGTGCAATGCGATCGCGCACTAACGCGATATCCTCGATCGCACCCCCGTCAAACCGTTCCACCTGCAACGTCACCTCAGTTCCCACAGGCCCCCGCATTCGTCCGGCGGCTTCGTCCAACGTCAAGGATTCCGTAGACACGCCGTCGATCGCTAAAATGACATCACCCGGTTGAATCCCCGCCAAATCCGCAGGCGCACCCGCAATCGGCGCGATCGCCTTCAACTGTTTCGTATCGGCGTCGATAGCGATTTGCAACCCTACCCCCGTCAACTCACCCGCCGTATTCACCTGAAGGTTACGATAGCGATCGGGACGCAACAACCGCGTAAACGGATCGTCGAGTTTCGCCAACATCTCCTCGATCGCCTCGTAAGCGTCCTCGCGAGTTCGCAGCGGCGATCGCAACGCCTGCTGTCGCACTTTCCACCAATTTTCACCGTTAAACGTCTCGTCGATATAGGCGCGGTTGACCACACGCCAAACCTCCGACACTAACCGCTGTTCCTCCGTCAGTGCCAAAGCTGGCGGCGTCCATCCCAACCACCCCAACACCATCAACATCACGGGGACGAGTGCGAACCAGAACGCGCGTTTTTGCATGAGACTTAGCTAACAAACCTTAAAATGACAACTGTTTTTAATAAAAATTAACACAAATTCAGGATCGATATTGGCATTAGCTTAGCGTATGCCATCGCGGTCGCAACGATCGTTCTGCCCGACTTCCTAAGCTGTGTTACATTTTTTTATAGGTTTCTGTGCCGTGGAGTACCCCATTCGCTCGATCTCCGCGATCGAGAAGTTGACTGCAACGTTGCGCGAGATCGGTCAAGTCAACCACTCCACCCCATTTCACAAACCCCCCTACCGCACAACACCCGCCGCGACATCTCACCGAGCTGTCGTGGTACACTTCACAAACCGAAACATTCCAACACACTGGCTTTATGTTCTCTAAGGAAGTCACTGAATCGAAAGCCTACAAGTGGTTTGACGAGCGTCTGGAAATTCAGGCGATCGCCGACGATATCACTGACAAATACGTTCCGCCCCACGTTAACATTTTCTACTGCTTGGGGGGAATCACCCTCGTATGCTTCCTGATCCAGTTTGCCACTGGATTTGCCATGACCTTCTACTACAAACCGACGGTCACAGAAGCATACTCCTCTATTCAATACCTAATGACCGAAGTGAACTTCGGTTGGCTCATCCGTTCCATCCACCGCTGGTCTGCCAGCATGATGGTACTGATGATGATCCTGCACGTATTCCGCGTTTACCTGACCGGCGGTTTCAAAAAACCCCGCGAACTGACCTGGGTTACGGGTGTAGTTCTGGCGGTGATCACCGTCTCCTTCGGCGTGACTGGCTACTCCCTACCTTGGGACCAAGTGGGTTACTGGGCTGTGAAAATCGTCAGCGGCGTTCCCGAAGCGATTCCCGTCGTCGGTAGCTTCATGGTGGAAATGCTACGGGGTGGAACCAGCGTCGGCCAAGCCACGCTGACTCGCTTCTACAGCCTGCACACCTTCGTTCTGCCTTGGCTGATCGCCGTGTTCATGCTGCTGCACTTCTTAATGATTCGCAAACAAGGGATCTCCGGTCCGTTGTAAAGCCGAATCGATTCCGAAGCCTTTCAATTTAGGGAGGTTTGTTAAACTATCCCTAACCTAAGAAATCTCGATCGGAATTTTTGATAGTTTCCTTACCGCTGTCCTCGCAGAAGGAGAACACAGTTTACAATGTCCACCCTTAAAAAGCCGGATCTTAGCGATCCTAAGTTGCGAGCGAAACTCGCCAAAGGCATGGGTCACAACTACTACGGCGAACCCGCCTGGCCTAACGACCTGCTGTACGTGTTCCCGGTTGTTATCCTCGGAACCCTCGCTTGTGTCGTCGGGTTAGCCGTTCTCGACCCCGCCACGATCGGCGAACCCGCCGATCCTTTTGCAACGCCGTTGGAAATTCTGCCGGAATGGTATCTCTATCCGGTGTTCCAAATCCTCCGTATCGTTCCGAACAAACTTTTGGGGATTACCCTGCAAACGCTGGTTCCCCTCGGCTTGATGACGATTCCGTTCATCGAAAGTGTCAACAAGTTTCAAAACCCCTTCCGCCGTCCGGTAGCGACGACCGTTTTCATGTTCGGTACAGTCGTTACGCTGTGGTTGGGAATTGGTGCCACGTTCCCCCTCGATAAATCTCTGACTTTGGGCCTGTTCTAAATCGGTCCTGAGTTCGGAAGAACTTATCGGAAACTCAACGCCTGCCCGAACTGTCGAACGGTAGAAGTGCTGTAATTACGACAGTTTGGACGGGCGTAAACTTTGTTTATTTATATTTGTTTGTTTGGCTAATCTCGAAAAATTTATAATTTCTCTGTGTTTCTTTCATAAAATCAGACGACAGAAACCGTTTTAAAATAGAGCTTGAGAACCCAAGGTTGAGAAGTTGCGCTTCAGATCCCCGGCATCTTGAAATGCCGGGGATCTTATACGAAAAGAATCGATCGAGGATTTTGCTTCCCAACTCCAATGTTTTAGAAATTTTCAAAAGGTCGATGAGAATTGGCGCTCTGTATTTTAAATTTAAAACGACTCAAATAGTAGAATTTAAGAGATAGAATCTCTGTTTTTTAGGTATCGTTTTTTGGGAAAGATTATAATTTAAAAACTTCGATCGCCCCCTAATCCGATGTCACACCCGATGTCACACCCAATATCCAAGCTGAAATCAACATTTTCCCAACCCCTCGATAAAGTGGCGATTTCTCTGTGCGTCGCCCTCGCAGTCCTGACGCTCTTGTTACTCCTCGGAGGCGATCGCAGCGTTCCCCGCGTCCGCGACTTTAGCTGGAGCGATCGCACCGTCTCCGCCAACGATCGCGCCTTTATTCTCACCTTCACCCGCCCCATGAACCTCAACAGCGTCGAAGAGAACCTGACGATCGATCCGCCGCTACCGGGAAAAATCAGTTGGGCGGGGCGACGCATGGCGTACACCCTCGAATATCCCGCCTCCTACGGAACAGACTACACCCTCAGACTCGCCAGCGCTCGCGATCGCTTCACCGAAGCCAGCGATACCGAACACTTTCTCGATCCCTTTGAAGGAACCTTTCAAAGCCACGATCGCGCCTTCGTCTACCTGGGTTCCGAAGAAACCGAACGGGGACAACTGATTCTCTACAACTTCACCCGCGACGCAAAAATCGTCCTAACTCCCGCCGATTTAACGGTGATGGACTTCCAACTCTACCCCGACGGCGATCGCGTCTTGTTTTCAGCGATCGACCGGGGAAATCGCGACGCCGGACTCACCGACACCCAACTGTTTACCGTCACCACGGGACTCGATTTCGACGACACCAACACCGAACCACCGGGGAGAATCGATCGCGTCCTCGACAACCAAACCTATCAAAACCTACAGTTCGCCCTCTCCCCCGACGGAAGTACCATCGTCGTCCAACGGGCCAACCGCAAAAACCCCGGTGCGGACTTCGGACTCTGGGTCGTTCGCGACGGACAAGCCCCCAAAAAATTCGAGGCGTTACCCGGTGGAGAGTTCGTCATCGCCCCCAACAGCCAAGAGTTGGCGATCGCCCAAGGTCAGGGAATCGCCCTGATCTCCCTGGCTAAAGGAGACGAAGGAAACGAACCGTTGCAATTCTTTCCCCAATACGGACGCATTATGGGTTTTACCAACGACGGAAACGCCGCCGTTATGGTGAAATTCAACACCGACTACACGCGATCGCTATTTTTAGTTCCCAGCAGCGGCGACCCCCAAGAACTCCTTAACACTACCGGATCGATCCTTCAGGCGCAGTTCGACCCCAGCGGACGATACTTATACTGTTTGCTCACCGAACTCATCGAAGCCGAAGAATACATCGAACGTCCTTATATTTTGGCACTCGACCTCGAAAACGAAACCTCTCGCGAACTGCTGCGTTTCGAGACGAGTCCCATCGACTTACATATGAGTTTGTCCCCCGACGGTCGAGCGATTCTGTTCGATCGCCTCCTCACCGACACCGACACCAACCGTCCCGACGTTCCCCTCACCGACTCGGGAGACGCGATCGCCTCGAGTCAGTTATGGGCGTTGTTTCCCCTCGCGACCGCTGACGGCGAACTCGCCCCGCAACCTCAACCCGAACGACTTCCCCTCGACGGCTTTCGTCCCCGTTGGCTTCCTTAGTTAAGCTTGACACGAGAGTTGGCGATCGTGGGGTTCGATTGGAGATCGGAAAATACGCAAAAGAGTTAAAGCATTTCCACGATAACTGTAGAATTTCATCGAAAATTTAGGCATGAGTTCGCCTCGTTTGACGATCGGTATCACAACAACCGAGCGATCGCGATCGTATCGTCCGAGACCTCTCCGTCACCCCCGAACCTTTTCTAACTTACGATACTGTAACTAAGACAGAACGTTGAGATATTCGACCATGTTTCCACCAATTGCCCTACTACCTGGTGCTATCTCCGAAATTATGGCTTCCGTTGCCCGAAACGGATATTTAACCCTAGCCGATCGATACGGATTAATGGCGGCAACCCTAGACGATTCCCTGAGCGAAATCGAACGGTCTGCCACCAATCGACTGCTGAGAGCTGTAGTTCGAGGAAAAGTCAAGCTAGTCGATCGCATTTCGGCGCTTTCTTTCTAAAATCTCGTCGTATTTCAATCGAAAACACGGAAATTTTGTAATTTCCGAACTTAACTTTTTGTAGTTAAAGGTGATGAGGTGTGAGCGATGAACGACATTCACCCAATGGGTCTCGCCGTACGACTTTGGCGATCGATCCTCCTCACTCTAGCCTTCGCACTTTTGTTTTACCTTCTCGAACCGCAGGTTTCGCCATCGCCAAGCCTACAGCTTTCCTCGCCGTCTCGACCTGTCGTCGTCCGCACGCTCCCCTAGACGGCTCATCTCGAATTCCCCTGCTACACTAACAAGGCAGATCCATCACTGTAGCGATATCCTTTTAATTTCGCGATATTTCAAAAGATGATGAAACTGCCATTGAGCCACTCCACCAGCCTCGCCGTTCTCACCGCCACTTTACTGATCGGAGGGTGTGCCAGTAACGCACCAACTTCCCCTGAAACCGAGTCGTCAGCCACCTCCGAAACCACCCCAGAGA
>NZ_JAQNCQ010000039.1:0-11261 GCF_028368005.1 Geitlerinema sp. CS-897
CTTGTCACCGGATGCGGTAAAAAAAGCAGTAGATTTACTCAACGATCGTCCTCGAAAATCTCTTGACTATCGAACCCCTTCTGAGGTATTTTATAGTCAGGGATCGGAGACCGTTGCATTTCAAACTTGAATTGGCGATTTCATGGCTGGATATTCTAAAATTCAAAAAATTCAATGTAGATATTCAAATTCTTTTTCGAGATATCGTAGTCGAAATATTGGTCAATTCATGGCTGCCTTACAAAAAATATAACTTATATTTTGGAAAACAAGATAAGATCGCAAATCAACTTGAAAGCCTAAGTTTATCGAATGAAGATATAGAAACACAGAGTAACCGCCAAGGTGCGTTTAAAGAGAATTTACGATCGATAATCGCCACTCAAGACTTATCGGACATTGAAAAATATTTAAAGCGTTACGTTCCCTTTCGATTAATTTCACCGTTTTTAAAAGAAAAGCTAGAAGGAATTGATATCGACCACGGCGTCGATCGAGAAATTCCCAGGATTGCCATTGAAGAGTTCGATCGACTCAAACCGCTTTACTGTTTCGATATCCCCGACTCCAGAAAATTCACAGCGATTATCGTACATCCTGACTGGGCAAAATATATCGAAAATAATTATTCGATCGTTCGCAACTGGGCGTGTTGGGAATGGCTACAGTATATGCAAAGCTGCAACCCACAAGTAGAAGTGACACCTCAAAAAATATTTTTAACTAAAGACTAGGAGGCATTTAAAACATGGCTGAAATTACCTTGAAAATTTCTGAAGAGCTTGCAAAAAAAAATTACAGAAGTTGGCGATCGCTTACCCGAATTGATTGCCCTCAGTTTACAAAAACCTCCGATTCCAGCTCGCGTCTATCGCTATATTCTCGACTTTTTAGCAAGTCAACCAACCCCTGAAGAAATTGCAGCCTTTCGTCCGACGCTGGAGATGCAAGAACGCTTGAAAATATTACTCGAATGCGAACGATCGGGCGAGATGACGGCTACTGAAAAGCAAGAACTCGATGAATACGAACGAATCGAACATTTAGTAATTCTGTTAAAATCCGGAAATTTACCCTATGTAACTCAATCTTTATGAGTCAAACATTAGCTATTAAATGGTGTACATAACATAAAATATCTTATTTGTCAACTCCTAAAATTAAATTTAGGATGTTGAGTTCGGTGGAGGTGAGAAGATAGCGATCGCTAAAAAGTTTCGATCGCATACGTTTGAGGCTATAACTGCGGAAAATGACAAACGGAAAATCGCGGTAGCGATCGCCGATGGGTAAAACCTGTTCCGAGGGATACAGTTGACGAACATAATTCGTTAAAATATCCTTAAACTTTTCTTTCTCCGGTTCAGGTTCGCCGGATTTAAAATAATCGCGGATAACATCTCCGACGAGAAACGCAAATAGCGGAATTGCATAATAGCGATCGTTCCACTGACTCTGTTGTTGGAGTCGCTGCGTGTACTCGTGGGGGTGACGGAGTTCTTCAATTAAGTCAATTCCACGTTTAATGGAAGCTTTGAGACTGGGGGGATAGTCGGGACTTTTTTGAATGGCGATCGCTTTGTTTAATATTTCCTGCGTTGCGTATTGTTCGATTTCTGATAACCGCATTTCGTAAGTTTCAGATAAGGTCGCTTCGCTAATAGGAACCAGTAACAAACTTCCGCAAACGTGACTCTGTTGAACCGGGGGAATGTCTAACAAGGCGTCGAGACGATCGCAGTATTGTTCAAAGTCGCGTTCAAAGCTTTCTCGGAGGGTTAAACAAGGGGTTTCAGACGCAGTTTCGCGAAAGCCTTCCGATCTCAAGAAAAATTCCCCGCGACTGAGGATACTTTTAAAACTTTCTGCTAAGGCTTCGACGGTGGTATTTTGGCGATTGCGATTTGCTTCTTTCTTCAAATCGCGAATTAACGTCGCTAACTGACCTGTCAAACTTTGACCCGAAGCGGAAACTGATTTTCCACCAATGGGAATCATCATAAAATTATGACGTCCGATTTGTCCGTATCCTTGCATCCGCGTCAGAATTGCAGTTTTGAGAATCACCAGCAGATTCAATAAGCTCAAGAGACTTTCTTGAATCGAAAGTTGAATGCTTTCGCGATCTCCATTGTCGTCGTAATAAATTGCGCGATCGCACAAATAAAAGGTTAAGGCTTTCTCCGCATCGTCTAGGCTTTTTCGTTCTCCCGCTTCCCAAAACTGTCCGCGACCGCGATAAATCACCTGAATAATTTCCATCAAATTGGTTTCAATTTGGAATTGGGGAACTTCCACTAAAATATGTCGCGATTTGGGAAAAGATAAGCCACGACTAGCGGAAGAGGTCATAAAAACGACCTTGACGTTATTCTGATACTCCCGAATTTGCTGTCTTTCCGCGTCCGACAGATTCGCGTGAACTTCTAAATAGTCTTCCGGTTTGACAAATTTCTCTTGAATCCCCCGATTTTGAATCGCTTCAATCAATTCTTTCAATCGCCGCTTATTTTGGATATAAACTAAAATTTGACCGCTATCGGGATGGTTCAGAAGTTCTTTTAAATCCTCTAAAATCTGTTCCTGGACAGCTTTTGGAAGTTTTTCCCGTTGTTCGGATAACCAGTCTTGGTTATAGCGAACTGACTGGATAAAAGGTTTGTAAGTAATCACCAACCGTTTGGCGGGGTAGGAGTTGGCGTTAATGGCGATCGCCTCCAGTCGACTAAACCTAAACGGTTGACAAAATACTCCCAGCTTTTCCTGCTTTTTTTTGACTTGACGCACAAAAATTTTATCAGGTTCTGGGGACGAATCTTCCAGATGTTGTTGGATGACGTTTCCATCGACGATCGACGCATCGGCGACGATGACTTTCAGGTTAAATCCCGATTCAAGATTCGCCAGTTCGTATCGTTTAATGATTTTCTGAATTCCCTGGAGAAATTCGACACCGCTATTATCTCCTGTAATTTCATCGATCGCGATAAATAGGTGTTTGATACGACTAGAAAGTTGTCGCATCTTTTTTAGATTGACTTCCCCTTCTCGGCTGTTATAGCATCCCTTAAAAATTTTTTCAAAATGGTCTAGGGTATTTCGACCGGATTTCTTAATTCTCAGAGATTGAATACAAGCTGTCGCGACGACAGTGTTGGAAATGGGATCGTTGATGGCGTTGTATATGGCTTCGCAGAGGGTGGACAACACGCCGGGTTTGTTGCTGGGATTGTCTCTGAAATTGCGATCGCTGATGCGTTGAAGCGAACGATGGGAATGCGATCGCGACGGTGGCGGTTCGTCGAAGGGGATAAATTGAATTCCGTGGCTGGAAAAGCGATCGGAATGCTGTCCTGAAATATACTGAACGGCTTTTTTAAAATGGTGTTCGTCGAGAAAGTTGGAGTTGGTGGTGGTACAAAACAAGCGTTTGTCGCAGAGTTCCCCAGTTTGCGAGTCTCGGAATTTCTCGATAATGTCTAAATTAACTTGTTTGCGAGGACTCACGTAGAAAAAGAGGAATCCTTCATCGACTTTCGATTTCAAAAATTCGACAATGGCGGTAGTTTTTCCAATCCCCGGATTTCCCGTAAGAAAGAGAAAGGTTTTATCTGAGTTGAGATACCGCTTCACCGCTTCAGCATGAGGTGTTCTCAAGTCTTGGGTAGACTGAAAATTGTCGAGAACTTCACGATGAGGTGTAATGACATTCACTGTATCTCGACGAACGTTCGTTAAATTGGCGATAAAGCTTTTACCATCCTGAAAACTTCTAGCGACGTTGCGGCGAATCATGTCGAACAAGTCTTGTCTCGCGGTTGAGATCTCCACATCTCGGGTTTCCTGGGAATAAATATCGCGACAGGTTTTGAGAAACTCGAGATGTTTGGTGTTTTGGACACGGAGGGACATAATACTGAGAGAGCGATCGGTATATCCCACAACGTTGATATGAATGTCTTCAGTGGCGATATTTGTCCCGTCGATCGTCTCGTAGTTTATCAAAAACTGATAGAAGCTGTATCCGTATCCTCCCGCTTGAATAAACTTGGCGGTTTCCTTATCTTCCCGTTTAAATGCAGTCAAATATCGCTTCAGATTCTCGGAAAATTCAAAATCGAGGCCGTCGTCGCTTCCGGTATCGAGTCGCAGCTTCGCGAAAACGCTTTTCGATTTCAGGTAATTGATTTCTCGCCGCAGCAGACGACGGTGATTGTCTAGGCTTTTATCGTCGAGATTCAGCAAATCTGTCGCTTGTCTGACGGAAAACACCGACAAATCCACGACCAAGATTTTCAGTTTGCGTCGGTGTCGCAGCAACAGCAGCGTATCCGCTTGCAGAAATTCGCCTTTTTTATACTCATACTTTCGTTGAATCTCTTCTAGATTGGCGGTAAATTCTTCTCCGAGTTGAGACAACCAGTCTTTAATTTCTTCGAGTCGGTCTTTAGGATACACCCCCATGCTGTTGTCTCTGGAAAAACAACATTGATAATAGAGAATTTCTGGCTGACGCTTCGGATACTTTTCAAGAGATTCAAGATATTCCCGAAAAAAGTTTAAGCCAGACAGCCAACCTTTTTGAATTAAAAATAGTCCCCAGATTTTAATTTTCTCGATATGCGCCGGATCGACAATTTCAGACTGGCTACAAATATTTTCCAGCATTTTGGGGAATTCCAAATGCTGGATATCTCGTCGATACAGGTCGCCAAAATGATGACGGATTTCCTGCTGTTCGATCGCCGTCAAAATTCCGATGTTAAACGCCACCTCAAACAGCCGTCCGAGATTTTCGCCAACTCTATCGGTCATCTTAGGTGTCCTCCGCTTGCTGTTTTTTCTGAGAAGAGGGGTTTCGTTCCAAAATTGAGGTCACTTCCGTTAAAAACGCCAAGTTATTAAATAGGGTTCGTCCGTCCATATGTTTGAAAATTGCATTTTTATGCAAGGAATCTTCACCAATAATCCGTTCGTAGGGGTCTAGCTTGAGTTGAGGATTTCGTTGAGTTCGTTCTAATCGAAAAAAGTGAAAGAGAGTTAAATATCGCAGAATATCTTGTTTCAAAGAACCGTCGCGAATGAGTCCCTGTCTCAAATCGTCGTCGTCGAGAACCCCAGGATAGATATTTAACAGAGTTGAATAGGACATCACGCCGTTATAAAACCGTTCCTCTGACTTTCCGACAGTGATTCCGTTGAACAAGTTAAAAAATACCACCACCTGCTGACTGGGATCTTCGACCAAATTCAGCAAATTAGTCGTGTCTTGAAGCTGATAAGATGAGGATTTGAGGCTATGTAATTTACGGACGTAATACTTGTTAAAAAACATTGGATAAATGTGGATGTCTTCCAAATTTTCCATCATCGATCGAATCAAGGTTGGTGACATGAAGTAAAATTGGCGTTCGTCCTGAACTTGCGTAACATTGAGATTGCTCGTATAGGGAGCTTGTGCGATATATAAAATGTGACGATAGCCATGTTTGTGAAACTGATGAACGATATCGCTGAGAATGGAGGGGTGTTGGAATAAGTCGCGATCGCGATAGTTTTGGGAAAAGGTTTTTCGCAGTTGAATGCGAATTTTTCCCTGAGTTTCAGTAATTCCGATAGATTCCCCAAATAGCGTTGAGATTCCCTCGGTGCGATCGCGATTCCGTCGCACCCCATCACTCTCTAAACTCGATACCACAATCAAGCCTAACTTATCTAAGGAAGGCTCCGGAATTGCTGGCGTATTTTTGAAAGTAAAGGTTTGCGGTAACACCGAATACAGAGACGCGAACGCATTCTGTATTTTGAACGAACTCATCTGTTTAATGCGGACACCTTGAGAGTTCGATCGGTGTCCATCGTTTAACAAGTGAGCCGTGACTTTCGATAAATCCGCCATGAACTCTTCTGACAAAGACGGATTTTCAGAATCTCCTTCGTGGAATCTCAACATTGGAACGAAAAGAGGTTTCTGAATTTCTTCGAGTTTCTCTAAAATGACTCGCAACGTCACGTAAAACAACAGAGACATCGTGAAGCGATAGATAAATCCCCGAACGGCGTTACATTCACCTCGATCTAAGTGACGGTTGTTATAGGAAAATACAATAATATTTTTGTATCGAAAACTACCGCTACTGGCTTTTCTACTCAGCTTTCCATCTGGCGTGACCAAAATGGGAACCTGACAAATACTCTCGATTCCCGTATACTCAATATCAAACATCTCTTGTTTGGAAGTTTGATAATAGCGAATGTCTTCAAATTTGAAGGTCGCAGAAAGCTGACAAAAGGTTTTTCGGGAAGGAAAATTTTCTCGAATGGTAATGTAGCGAAGACATTTTTTCGGATTTTCTCCCACGACATCTTTAAAAATTCGACCTTGAATCAAATCCTCTTCGTCTTCTTCTAAAATTCCGCGACTGACACCAATTTCACGATGAAAATATTCAGGAGATAACTTCCCTTTTCGCTTAACAAAATCTTGAAGAATCTGTTTTAGTTTGCTGATTGTAGCTTTGACGTTATTATCTTGGGTAAATTCGAGAACTAATTCGCGTAACGTTTGTTGTTTGAGGTCTTCGTCGTTTCCCTGAAAAGCAGGTAAGATGCGATTGTCGAAACTTTGACCCACATCGTAATCGATCTCCGTTTCAGAATTTAAATCGCTGGAATGGCTGTCCGTTGCAAACACGAAGTAATAGAGAAACAACCGTCTCAAAATTTTTCGAGACAGGGTTTCGGGTTTAGTTTCCTGAAGTTGTTCTTCCCAATTTTCTGGGTTTAGAATATGCAAGTTGTAATCGAAAACTTCTTGTCCGCCACGAGCCTGAACGGTATTTCCAAATTTTAACTTGACGCCAAAGGTGAAAGTTCGCTCGATTCCGTCTTCACTGGTGGTTTCTCCCAAACTATCCGAAAGAATGGGAATAATGGGGAGTGCGTCGAGAGATTCGGCTCGAGAAAACCAATCTTTGTAATTGAGAGTTTCTTCTTGATAGCTAACCTCATAATCGCCATCAGTTTTATTGGAATCGTTAATGTAGGATTCGATCGCTCTCAGTCGCTGCGTCAAATTCTTCAAATAAACGACATTAGGATTGTCTTCTGCTTCGAGCTGCTTTTGAAGGTACTCCAAATAGCAGATTTTGGCTTCTTTCTTGAGTTTTCCCAGAGATTCCGTATCCACTACCCGCTGCAAACGGTAGAAATTGGAGTTTTCTCGCTCGATTAAAGTCTCTAAAGCTTCACGAGCGTCCTCCAAGTCGGCTTCGTTTTCCCCCGCTAACCGTTCCTCGAGATAGTTTTCGAGTCCTCGTTTCATGTTTTTCTGAAACTGATTGATATCCCGAACGTAAACTGTAACCTTATGGAATTTCAGCAGCGAATCGCTTCCGGATTTCTGCTTTTGGGCTTCCAAACCCGATGTGGAAACAGAGGGTGCATCTCAATTATGTAAATTCATCGAATTGGGCGCACTCAATTTCCAGATCCCCGGCATCTTGGAGATGCCGGGGATCTTATACGGGAAATGCTGATCGGGAATTTTGCCACCCAAAACTGATGTTTTTGCAAAACTGAGATGCACCCGAAACAGATGACGCTTGGGGAAAATTAAATCGAAGTCCGAGATTGCTCGAATTTTCTCGGTTTAATGGCTCGATAAAGCGATCTAAGCTAAAACTCTCTTCTTGAAGCGTTGAGGTTAAATGCTGGGATATTGCATTGCGAACGGCGGTAATTAACTCAGGAAATTTAGCTTGGCACTCTTCGACCAAGTTTAAGGTTATCGATCGCGCTCTTTGGTTACTAAAAATCGGATCGAAAATTTGCAATTGAGAAATATTTAAGGCAGTATTGTCTAATTTAACGATAAGTCGATCGGCTCTATCCTGAAGCTTATGTTTGACATCAAAAGGATTTTTCTGTTGAATATTTTCTAATATTATTTTTAATAAATTTTCGTAATTAACGCCAGGTAGATCGCCTTGACTTTGCTCTAACAAATTCATAGTTTGCTGAAATTATTCCTAAAGTTTACTATTTTTATAATACCAGAAACTTAATGCCGAATCTAGCAGTTTTCAAAAACGTTTACATTTAGTTATTTTAATATTATAACTAGAGAGGACTATCCGTCTCGGGGTCGATCGACCCTTCAAAAGTTTCCTCTACTGCTAACAAAATAAGATTCAAACTGACGTTTGCCCCTGCAAACCTAGGCTAAAACTCGCTAAGATCGAGGGAGGGACAAACCCGGACTAGCCGGGCCACACCCTTTCTCTCGTCACGTCAAGCAAACTTTTCCACCAGGGCGAAAACGAGGTTGACACTTAAATAACCGACCAGGGCGACCAAAAATACAAACAGCCCAATGCTAAACACAGATCTGAGTTTTTCCATGAGAGAAACTTGTCCTCGAAACGAAATGTCCGAACCTTGTCCCGGTGGAACGAGCCAATTTCTAAAACCGCCCGAACCGCGATCGCAATATGAACATTGTAGAATCTCTCAAAATGGCAGGTCAAACCCTCGTCGCGAACAAGCTGCGAAGTAGTTTGACCATGTTAGGTATCATCATCGGTAACGCCTCCGTCATCGCCACCATCGGCGTCGGACAAGGGGCCCAGCGATTCGTCACCGAACAGGTGTCTTCCCTCGGAACCAACCTGCTGTTTATCCTCCCCGGAAGCCCCGAAGCCCAAAGTCGCCCCGTCTACTCCCCCCAAACCCTCGTCTGGGAAGACGCCAAAGCCATCGCCGAACAGATTCCCTCGGTGTCCAAAGTCGCCCCGCAACTCAACAGCAGCGAATTGGTATCTTACCGCAACCGAAACGTCTCGGCGTTGATTTACGGAACCACCCCCGAACTGCTTAGCGTGAGAGATTTCGATGTCGCACAAGGGCGATTTATCAACGATCTCGACGTGAAACGCAACCAACAAATCGTCGCCATCGGTTCGGAAATGGCGGAACGATTGTTCGGCGAAACCAACCCCATCGGCGAACCCATTCGCATCAAAAACGCCACGTTTACCGTCGTGGGTGTCATGCAACCCAAAGGTTCGACCTTCGGAACCAACCTCGACGAAACGGTGTTCGTTCCCGTAACAACGATGGCGAATCGCATTGTCGGACAAACTTCACCTTACGGATTGACAGTAACGTTTATTAACGTCAGTATCGAAGACGAAAGCCAGATGAACGCGGCGAAGTTTCAAATAGAAAATTTACTGCGGTTGCGTCACAAAATTACCGACGAAGACGATTTTACCGTTCGCAGTCAAAAAGATTTACAAGAAACCACCAGTGCGATTACCGGGGCGTTGACGACACTATTAGCGGCGGTGGCGAGTATTTCCCTGCTGGTGGGGGGAATCGGGATTATGAACATCATGTTAGTGTCGGTGACAGAACGAACCCAAGAAATTGGCTTGCGAAAAGCAGTAGGAGCGTCTCAAACGGATATTTTGATGCAGTTTACCATTGAAGCGGTTTTATTATCGGTGATGGGTGGATTTGTGGGAACCGGAATCGGGGTTTCGGGCATCTTATTAATTAGTCAGTTCACTACCTTTCAAGCCGGGTTGTCGCTGACGGCGATCGTCCTTGCGACAGGCGTTTCCGGTGGTATAGGACTGGTTTTCGGAGTGCTTCCCGCCCGACGAGCGGCGAAACTCGATCCGATCGTGGCGTTGAGAACGGTGTGATCGATCGTTTAACGACGCTGATGTAAAAGGTGCGTGATGCGGGAATACTGCATTAATTTGACTTCGTTCAGATTTTTCGGCTGCGTCACATAGCTTTGTCTGTGGGCGGTATACATTGGCGGTGCGTGACGATTTATCGGTCTAAGGATTTACACCCTATTTTTCAAGTCACGCACCCTACTGTTACCTGTTAACTATCTTCACTGTTCACTGTAAATGTTTCTCCTTCTCCCCCTCTCCCCCTCTCCCTTGCTAAAACTGGCGATCGCCACTTTTCTACTCAGTGGAACCTTCAACAATTCGGCGATCGCACAAATTCAACTGTCTTCAGAATTCGATCCCGATCCTTACCCCGTCACCGGAACCTCGGGAGGCGAACAATATAGCCAAGATTGCGGTTATATCAGCGGTTTACCCAACTTCACCGTCACCTTAAACGAAGAATTCTCAAATTTACGACTGTTTGTCGAGTCAGAAGCCGACGTGACGCTGTTAGTCGAAACGCCGTCAGAACGACTGTGTTCCGACGACGTTTCCGAACGGATGCCCGAATTGTCCGGGCGCTGGGTTCCCGGCGAATATTACATTTGGGTAGGAGACTGGGGTAACTCGGGAGACTTCACCCTCTATTTCGATCGCTAGGAAGACGACACAGCTTCCACCGAACCCACCTCAGCCTCCGGAAGTGGCGGACGCAGCGACAGATACACCAACAAGCCCAAAAGCGGAATCAGCGACGCCGCCCAAAATACGCCTCGATTGCGGAGTTCCCGCCGTTCCATATCGTCTTCGAGAAGGGTGGGAACCAGCAGACACAGCATACAAAAATCGAGACTCATCACATGGATAAAGCGGCTGTCGTACCATTGGGCGACGAAATCGTTCCAATTCCCTTGGCTGAGACCGTAAACCAGACAGGCGATCGCCCCCAGGGTTAAAATTCCCCCCAAAATGCGCGAATCCCAGAATTTCAAAAATGCGTTTTTCTCCCCTGTAAAGGTGGGGTTGGGTTCCCGCAACGCCAGATAGGGGAGAATCGCAAACGCCCCCACGCCGAAAGAGGCAGTGACAAACGGCCAAGCCCCAATTGTTTGACCGCGTCCGTCGGCGAAGAGAAGACAACTGTAAGCTAAGGGTAAAATGCCCATCAGGTTAAACAAAGCGACGATAAGGGGGTTGATGTCGCTCCAGTTGCCCGAGGAAAGGTCGATAATCAGATCGAGGGTTTCGCTGCGATCGGGTGGGGCGAAACCAAAGGCGTAGACGAGGCTAATCAGCCACAGTCCGCCGAAGAGTAGTTTTCGGGTCATAGTCGGCGTTCGTGTTGGAGATAGGTTTGTTTAGGGTAGAAGGTGGAACGATACTTTTTCAAGCGATCGCCGTTTTTTGCACCACAGAGACACCGAGGACACGGGTGCATCTCAGTTTTGCAAAAATATTGCTAAAACAGAGTGCCATTTAAGTAAGCACAGCGTAAAGAAAGAATCTTAGAAACATTCTCTACTTTCCATTGCGCTCCCGATATTTTGACTCGCATTCCGATTTGCTTAA
>NZ_JAQNCQ010000040.1:0-14671 GCF_028368005.1 Geitlerinema sp. CS-897
CCAGAGCGAATTCTGATGCCGTACAGCTTGCCCAATGGTCGTTTTGGACTCTAGCTTCCCAATTGAATCGGTAATCGCCGACGAAAATCCAAGGTTTTTGAGCTTCTCGATCGGAAAACCTTGCACCATTTTCTGAAAAACAGTCCCAAAACCCTTACTGGGTGTACATTTCAGTTTTGTTCAGCAAGCCCTAAGTAAACGGGAACTTTTTAGCTATTGTTTGAGTCTACTTTAAATTAAGATGAACTTTTGACCTAACCAAAGAGTAGCTGTTTTTACAACCTAAATTGAAAAAATCAAATTTTATAGCTATTCCAACATTTACCCTGCAAGAGATCGTTGATTTTTTACAGATCAAGTGTTTTCAATAAACTGTACAAAAAAGGAGTCTCGAGCCAATTGTATCCTTTTCTAAATGCAGTTTACAGGCATTTACTCTACATACTAAAGTTGGAAAAGCCAATTTCATCAGCCGTAAATTCCTTTTTTGATAAGGTTACGGTGGTTTTTTATAAAATTCAAAAAAGCGGTCGGCAACTTTACAAAAAATTGATAAGTTCGACAAACTAACGGGAACTCCGAAAAAATACTGAAGTCACAACGAGTAAACCTAACATTTTTTATCAGAGGTGTAGGAAATGAGCTTACTCATAACAGGTAGTCCTGGCAACGATATCTTACTTGGCACTGAGGACGATGACTTTATGCTAGGGGTTGGAGGCAACGACTCCCTTCGAGGAAATGCTGGTAACGACACGATGTATGGTGGCTCGGGTAGCGATACGCTTTGTGGAGACGAGGGAGACGATATTCTACTGGGTGATAGCGATAACGATTTCCTCTACGGCGGCTCGGGTGACGACCTAATATTCGGAGGCTTAGGTAACGACCTCATGTTTGGCGGCCCTGGCAATGACACCCTCGATGGTCAAGGCGGGAACGATACGCTGTATGGCGGCTCCGATAATGACTCTCTATTGGGTGGCGAAGGCAACGATGTAATCTTTGGCGATACCGATGGAGATCGAGACGTTCTCTGCGCTGGCGGTGGAACGACGGCGGCTATGCCCGGTGACGATACATTGTCCGGTGGTGAAGGAGAAGACTCACTAAGCGGACAGCAAGGAAACGATGTATTGTTTGGCGGCAATGGCAACGATCTCGTTTATGGCGGTCAAGATGACGATCTCCTTGGTGGTGAGACTGGCAACGACACCCTGAGCGGAGATTTAGGCAAAGATTGGCTCTTTGGCGGTCAGAACGACGATTTGCTCTTCGGAGGTGAAGATACAGACACTTTAAATGGTGAAGGAGGCGACGACACTTTACATGGAGGTTTTGGGAACGACGAACTCGATGGGGGTGCAAACGAAGACGCTTTATTTGGTAACCAAGGCAACGACATAGTTCGAGGTCGTGAGGGTAACGACGAGCTGAATGGCGGCCAGGATGAAGATACCTTGTACGGTGGCGAAGGAAATGACTTTCTATTTGGCAACCTTGGAGATGACGAACTCTACGGCGGCCTCGATGAAGATACGTTGTCCGGTAATGAAGGTAACGATGTCCTATATGGAGATTTTAGCAACGACTACCTTTTAGGCGGTGATGGGAACGATACTCTCATCGGTGGTGATGCTTTGTTTGCTATCCCCCTGGGCAATCAAGATGTTGTCGATTCCCTTGAAGGTGGATTGGGTAAAGATCTCTTCGTTCTTGGAGATACTCATCGCGTCCACTATACGGTAGTTGGAAATGACGACTACGCCCTGATTACCGATTTCAATACGAGTACGGACACCATTCAGCTTCATGGAGCTGTGACGGACTATCAGGTCTTAAATACTCCATCCGGTGCATATCTCTTCCAAATTGGGACGGGAGCTGACGAACTCATTGGCATTGTTGAAGGGGTGTCAGGCTTTGACCTAACTCAGTCTTACGTCACTTACGTATAAGCTAATCATGGATTGAGAGTGGAACTCAGACCGATAGTGGTTCGTTTTTCTGAGTTCCACTCTCCTCGATTGAAAAGGCGATCTTCCCCTCTGAAGTTACGAGTCGAACTCCTGTCTCAATAAGCTCACGACGCGATCGAGCAGAACCGAACGAGATGCCTTAAACAAAATGCGATCGCCCGGCGTCACGAACTCCCGCAATCGTTTCGCCAAGCGCTCCCGAGCTTGCTTCGAGTCTAAATTTTCCCAATCCACGAAGGGAGTCCCCTGCGCTCCCGACACCATCGCCTCGGCTTCTGGGGCTTCCGCCAACACGAACAGCGCGTCTAGATTTAGCGCCTTGACCCGTTCTCCAACCTCTCGGTGAAACTCCAAAGCGCGATCGCCTAACTCCCGCATCGTTCCCAACACCGCAATCCGACGCGTTCCCGGTGTCTGCACCAGCATTTCCAACGACGCCAACATCGACTCCAACCCGGCGTTATAACTTTCATCGAGAAGCACGATATCGTTGGGAAGTTCGTACCGTTTCGCCCGCCCTCCCGGTAAATCCACTGTCAGTCCGTCTCGCAACGGGGCGAGATCGATCCCCAGAACTCGCGCCACCGCCAACGCGGCCAGCATATTCAAGGCGTTGTGACGGCCCGGAAGCGGTAGTCGATAGCGATCGCCCTCTAATTTCAACGTATCCACGTCCACGAGGGTTCCGCACAAATCGCCTCCCTCTAAGCCAAACGTCACCGTTTTTCCCGACCAAACCCGCGAAGCCGTTTCCATCAACAACGGATTGTCGTAATTGAGAATTGCCACCCCATCCGAAGGCATTTCTGCCAACAGCTCGCATTTCGCCTCGGCGATCGCTTCCCGCGACCCCAACAAGCCGATGTGTGCCGTTCCCACGTTCGTAATTACCGCGACCGTCGGACGCGCAATGTGCGTCAGTTCGGCAATTTGTCCGCGCCCCCGCATTGCCATTTCAACGACCGCGTAATCGTGTTGGGGCGTTAGTTGCAACAGGGTTTTCGGAACGCCGATTTCGTTGTTGTAATTCGCTTGAGTTTTTAAAACCTGACCCTGCGTCTCTAAGATGGCTGCAATCAGTTCTTTCGTCGTGGTTTTTCCCACCGAACCCGTCACCGCCACCACAGGAATCGCATGAATGTCTCGCCACCAGCGTCCTAACGTTTGATAAGCGGTCAGAGTATTAGGAACGACCAGTTGAGGCAGACTCGGATCGGGATTGCGACGGCGAACCACGACGGCGATCGCGCCAAGCTCGATCGCTTTCCATACGAAATCGTGACCGTCAAAGGTTTCCCCTTCTAACGCCACGAACAGATTCCCCGCTTCGACACTGCGACTGTCGGTGGAGATTCCCGTGCATGGCGTCTCGAAGCGGGCGTTCGTTATCCCGTGCGACTTGGCGGAGAGAACGTCTGCGATTTGACAGAGGGCGATGTGCATGGTGACAGGGGAGAGGGAACGGGGAAGGGGAGAGGGGGAGCAGGGGAGAAACTGTTAACTGTTAACTGTCTTCACTGGTGACTGGTGACTGGTGACTGTAAAAGTGACTGCTACAGGCGATCGGACCGTTTCGGCGTTAAGATTTTAGCTTGGAGCGCGAACACGATCGACCCACCGAGGAGACAACCGAGGAGATAGTGGGGAAAATCCCACCAGGCGAAGGTACTCCCCAGAAATAGTTTACCGATAACCATCTCTCGCAACGCAGCCAGTAGCGGTGGATTCCACAGTTGCAAAAACTCTAACAGACAGGTGAGGACAAACACTGTTACGGCGATCGCCCAGGCTTCGAGTTCGGGAAACAAGAAGGAAATCAGAAAAATGAAAAACATCTCATACACGATCGCTCCTGCAAACCCGTTTATCCAAGCTTGCCAGACTCCTCGATGGGCTTTCGTCCACAGTCCCAAGGGAACAGATATCGCTAAAGCCACAGCGAGAGCTTTGCGGTAGTTATGGAGTCTTCGGTTGCGGGCGGTACGAAATCTCATTTTGGCCACGATCTCACTGGCGATTTCCCCTCTCCATTCAAAACCAAATTCGGGATTTCCGCAGAGACCCCCTCGCACCTGAGGGTGCAACCGCGACAAATCGCGACAACCTTTTAGAAGGTGAAGGTCGTTCGCAGTGTCCCGATGAAAATTCCTTCATTATCGCTGTTCTGGTTCGGATTCACCAACCAGATAAATCCTGGCGTGACGGCAAGGTTTTCTGAAAGCTGAATTTTATACAACCCTTCGATATGCCAGGGTACATCGTTCTCGAAATCCGTATCTCCCGGCACGTCCAGACTCCCGAGATAGGGTTCGGCACCGACGATAATTGCGCCCAAATTCCCCGGAAGTCCCAAATCGGAGAAGGACAAGGCTAGAGCGTAGTTCCAGATTTCGGCATCTCCCAACCCGACTAAACTCGCATCGGTGAACCCTCCCCAGGCACTGATACGGAACTGCCGAGACGGGTTCCACGAGGCTTGGAGACCGTAGGAGTTGCTGACAACTCCCGTCGTCAGTTGAGATTCTGTCAACCCCGAAACGGCTGCATCTAACGCACTCGGCGACAGGATTCCTAAATTCGTTCCCGTTCCGCCCAAGCCAAACCGCCGTCCCTCCGAAACGTCGTAGGCGTGAACGTAAGTGAACCCGAATTTCAAGCGATCTGTCGGCTCGAGGACTATTTGACCCAAGGCGGAGTAGTTCCCGTTAAAGAGTCCCGATCCCGCGTTGGGATCGTTGCCACCTCGGGCCAGATATCCCGCTGAAATTTCTAAGACATCGTTAAGGCGGTAGCGCACGCCGATCCCTTTACCGCCAGCACCGCTATTGTAGATGGCGTTGCGTTCGGCAAATCGGGAAAGCGCCCCCGTCACGCCGTTTCCGCTGTCGAGTCCTGGGTTGAAGGTATCGGAATAAAACAGGTGTGCGCCGACGTTGGCCATGAGCGTGACGTGGAGGTCGTCGGTGATGGGGAAGGCGTAGTGCAGTCGGTGAAGAATAGCAGCGTCGTCGGTGTCGCCGTCGAAGGTCAAGCGGCCTTCGTTGGTGTGGAGTTCGTCGGCGAAGGTGTTGCCCAGGTTGCCAAATTGGATGCGGGTGGTGAGGCGATCGCGCCCCGTAAAGCTGGTGCAGAAGTTGAGACGACCCCGGTTGTAAAAGACGGTTTGGACGTCGTTGTCGTCGTCGGAAATGCCGTTTCCTCCCCAGGCGTCGGCCAGGACGAAGGCAATTTCGCCTTGCAGTTGGGTGGTGGTGGAGAAGGTATCGGACTCGAGTTGACTGATGCGGGATTCGAGACCCTCGACCCGGCCGCGCAAGGCGGACAGTTCGGCCGCGAATTCATCTTGTAAGCGGCGTACTGTGGCGAGATCGGTCGGTGCGATCGCCTCGCTGTTTCCGACGGTTTCTACGAGGCGATCGAGACAGGCGTTCAATCCGGCCGCGAATTCGTAGCGCGTTATCGCGTTGTGACCGTTATAGGTGCGATCGGGATAGCCCGCGATACAACCGTAGCGTTCGGCAAGGGATTGCAAGGCTTGAAATGCCCAGTCCGTCGGCTCTACGTCGGATAGTTGCGAAACTGAGGTCACTTGGGCGGCCGCCAGGTGAGTCGAGGCGAGAAGGGTAGCCGTGACGATGAAAGGCTGGGCGAGGAAACGTTTAAAACGAAAGGGGTTCACCGAATAGAGTTCTCCAATCGATCTATACTTTTTAAGTGATGTTTTGTATAACTGTATAACGAAATATAGCTAATTTGAAAGCCATTGGCATAAATCGCAACAACTGTTTACCGCCAAGCGCGAATAGCACACTGTGTGCAGGGGGAACGGTTAACTGGGTCTTTCTTGTCGGAGTTTCACCAGTTCAAACGCAAAGCCAAACTTTTGAGTCGCACAGTTTACGATAAAATTTTAATGCAAAAAAATCTGCATTAAATTTAATTAATTTTGTCTTAAAAAAACGATTTTTTTATCAGAAATACTGTAAATTATTTTTTGATAAAAATAAATATTTGTAGATCGGGTGCATTTCAAAAATGTCAATTTATCAGATCGGGGTCTACGCAGTAAGTTAAGCTGTTGTTGGGTTTCGAGATCGCTCCACCCAACCTACTCCAAATTCATGTTTTTACAAAAGTGAAATGAGCCCTATAGATCGACAAAAATATTGCAAATCAAGTATTAATAAAAAATACAAAATCTCATATAAATAGGGCTTGCTGAATAAGTCTCCAGAGCGAATTCTGATGCCGTACAGCTTGCCCAATGGTCGTTTTGGACTCTAGCTTCCCAATTGAATCGGTAATCGCCGACGAAAATCCAAGGTTTTTGAGCTTCTCGATTGGAAAACCTTGCACCATTTTCTGAAAAAAAGTCCCAAAATCCTTACTGGGTCTACATTTCAGTTTTGTTCAGCAAGCCCTAAATAACTATCTTGCGATGGTTAAACGTGGCAAGACAATGTTAACGCTGACAGCGATCGCACGTTCCGCACGGTTGCGCCTCCTCTCCAAATCCAAACGCTTCCAGTAAAAACACCCAACGGCAGCGGCGGGTTTGGAGATACTGCTTCATCTGTCGAACGGCGTCAGTGTTAAAATTGGAGTTCGGGGAACTGTCGAGAATTTTGTAGTGGAAGGGATCGCGCCACATCAGTTGTCCGCGACTGTGCAACACTGACAGTGCAATTTCGGCGTCTTTGTATTCCCGTTTTACGGTGTCGAGATGTCCCGATCTCGGAAGTTGTTTGGCTAACTGTTTGGCACGTCGGATTTGTGCGTTCTCTCGATTTTGGAAGAACTGCTGGCGTTTCTTGTCGCTCGGATCGAGTAATCCCGTAGGTTCGCTGACGATGGAAACGGCGATCGCGGGGTTTCCGTCGCGCCCTGCTCTCCCCACTTCTTGCACGTATTCTGAAAGTAAGGTGGGAACCTGGTAATGAAACACCCAGCGAACGTTGGGTTTGTTGACTCCCATACCAAAAGCACTCGTCGAAACGACGAACTGCAACGTTCCATTTAACCATTGTGCCTCGATTTGACGGCGATCGCTCGCGCCCAACCCTGCATGATAGGCGGCGGTAGCAAATCCCTGCTGCTGCAACCCATACGCCAACGTTTCGCAATCGCGGCGAGTTCTCGCGTAGACGATTCCCGCTTCCTGGGGATGCTGTTTCAGGAATTTAAGAAGTTGCTGTTTGCGGTTGTGCGGCGTACAGGTATGGCGCACGTGTAAGGATAAATTGGGACGATAGGGATTTTGTAAAAACTGCTGGGGCGATCGCAGTTGTAGCACGTCTCGAATGGTTTGCTGTGCGGCGGGATTGGCGGTGGCGGTAAAGGCGGCGATGGGAATGCGAGTTTTCGGCGGACGGTTTTTGAGAAGTTGCGATCGCACCGCTCCCAACCGTCGGTACGCCGGACGAAAGGTGTCCCCCCACTGCACCAAACAGTGCGCTTCGTCGAGCATCATTCCGTTAACAACGAGGTGCGGTTGCGTGAGAATTTGCCAAACTTTCGAGCTGAGGAGGGTTTCGGGAGAGAGGTACAGCAAACGGAGTTGTTGGCGTTCCAAGGCGTTGAGAACGGCTTTTTTCTCAGAACGCGATCGCTCGCTGTGAAGTGTCGCGGCGGGAAGATTGCGATCGTGCAATTCCTGCACCTGATTTTCCATCAACGCCACCAGTGGCGACACCACCAACGTTACGCCGTTTTGCAACAACGCCGGAAGTTGAAAACAAATCGATTTTCCGCCACCCGTGGGAAGTACGATTAATGCGTCTCGTTGCTGGAGAATCGCCCTGACGATTTCCCCTTGCGGATAGCGAAAATCTTCGTATCCCCAAACCTGTCGAAACGTCTCCCGTACCCGATTCCAATCGCTCATTTTACAGGGAACAGTGTTAGGGTGCGTGACTTGAAAAATCGGGTGTCGAACTTGAAACCGAGAAATCGTCACGCACCGACAGTGTACACCCCCAACATACAAGGGTGCGTGACTTGAAAAATCGGGTGTCGAACTTGAAACCAATAAATCGTCATGCACTGCTCATCATCCCATCATCCCATCACCCACGCCGTCTCAACACTTCCTCGCGAATGGCTTCGAGAGTATCGGCGAGAGATTGCTCGAAGATGTCGTAAAATAGCGTTTCGGGGGTTCCGTCTTCTGGAGAAACGTTCACGGTTTGTTTGAGGCGCAAATGGTTTGATTCGGCGACAGATTCGAGAATCCAAGAACCTTCGAGTCTGGCGAGATCGCCTTCGACGAGGCGAAAGTCGATGCGCTGGTTTTTGGTTTCCAGGTTTTCGGTACGGATGCGCGATCGCACGTTGAGAAAAAAGATGCGACGCTCGCTGACTTGTTCGACGACGTGGCGGTTTCCTTCAACTTCGAGAACGTCGCTCGACACGATATTGGGGAGAAAGTCACTAAAGTTATCGTAATCGGCGATGACGTTCCAGACTTCTTCGACAGACGCATCGAGGAGGATTTCGGCGGTGTAGGTGTTGTCGGCGTCTCGGGTAATGCGAACTTCGCCGTCGCGTCGCGACAGTTGGATCTCGGTGGCGGGAACGTCAACGGCTATAGTGGGGGCGGTAGCAGTTAGCACGCCGAATAGAAAGGCTGTACTGACGAGAAAGGAAGCGGAACCGAAATAGCGCATAGAAATTAGGTTGGGTTGAGAGACTATTTTGTAGCCTTAGATACTTCAAAAAACTAGATTTTGTGCTTATCTCCAAATAAGACTTGAAAAACTGTAAAGATTTGTATCATTCGTTCGATCGTACCATTGCTGTCGGGAGAAGTCAGGAAGTAACCGTGAACGACACTATCGAGGCTTGTGAAATTATCGCTCATCGGGGCTTTTCTGCGATCGCCCCCGAAAATACGTTAGCCGCGTTCGACTTAGCGATCGAAGCCGGAGCCGATTCGCTCGAGTTAGACGTGCGTTTGAGCGGTGACGGGATTCCGATCGTCATTCACGACGAAACCCTACAACGCACGACGCCGATGCGGGGAGAAGTCAGTCAAACCCCGTGGCGTCAGTTGCGGGAACTCGACGCGGGAAGTTGGTTTGACGAAGAGTTTGCCGAAGAACGAATTCCCACGTTAGCCGAAGCCCTCGATGCCACGTGGGATTTACCGAAATTTCTCTATTTGGATATCAAGCCCCATCCAACCTGGACAGACGATCGCATCGGGAAAGTCTTGCGACTGCTTGGAGAGCGGGGGCGGATCGATCGCTGTTACGTGTGTTCCTTCGATACGACGTTGTTAGAGCGGTTTCGCGAACGATCGACAGAAGTGCGACTGTGTTACCTCGTCGCCACGGTGGAAGCGTTTCGAGGGTGTTTGTCTCGAGCCTCTCGGGAAAAGGCGATCGTCTCGTGTTTGGCCGAGGTATTACTCGACGAACCGGGACTCGTGCGAGACGCCAAAGCCCGAAAAACCCAAGTTTTAGCGTGGGTTGTCGACGATCTCGACGAGTGGGAACGACTCAAACAAATCGGCGTTCGAGGTGTCGTGACGAATACCCTGTGCGATCGCGCGTTGGAGTGGCTCGAGGAATAGTCGGGGAGAGGGGAAGAGGGGAAGAGGGGAAGAGGGGGAGAAGGGGAGAAAAAGTTATCTGTTTCCCGTTCCCCGTTGCCTGTCTTCACTGATGACTGGTGACTGGTGACTGGTGACTGTTCCCCCTTCCCCGTTCGACAAAACCTAGAAAAACGGTAACGCTCCCTGAAGTAACAGACTGCCAACGCCAGTGATGACGTTGAGGAGGTTGCCGCCGAGATCGCCGTTGCGAGCGCGTTCGCGGGCTTCCTGAAAGGCTTCTTCTTCCGCTTGGATGGCGGCGATAAAGAACTCGGCGGTTTCGTACCCTTCCCGATTTCCTACCAGGAAGTAGATTTCCGAGGCGCGTTCGGCGTCGGCGATCGCCTGTTCGATATCGCCCATACGGTTGTGAGCGGCGGCTCGTCCTAAATAAGCTAACGGAAACTCTGGCTCTAAGTTAATCGCTTGCGTGTAGAATGCGATCGCCCCTTGAAAATTCCCTTTTTCCGCTTCTTCACCGCCCCAGAGCAACAAATCTTGCGGCGTGACGGCGGCTCGAGGAATTCCGTAAGCGCCCCGCAGATTGATTCCCGTTAGAATCGCGCCCTCGTACTGTACGTCGGTTAAATAGGCATCTCGTAAATCCGCCCCCGTCAAGTTCGCCCCCGTCAAGTTCGCCCCCGTCAAGTTCGCCCCGACGAGAGAAACGCCTGTAAGGTTCGCCCCGCTCAAATCCGCCCCCGTTAAATCGCTGTGGCTGAGATTGGCGCGGACGAGATTTGCCCCCGAGAGGTTCGCCCCGACTAAATTGGCATGAACGAGTCCCGCATCCCGCAAATCGCACCCGGAACAGTCTTGGGTTGACAGCAGTTGTTGCAGGTGTTCGATGTTTTCAGCTTGGGCGGGTGCTATCCAACACACCGTCGCGAGAAGTGCTGCTGTTGCGAGTTTTGGAAGTTTCATAGCAGTTTCACCATCGAAAATTGCCAAAAGTTACATCGTCGAGCGTAAATTCATAGGGAACGGGGAACGGGGAACAGAGTTTTCGCCTAAAGAGGGGTTTCGCGATTTTCCCCTCATGATTAATAAGTTTAAGCTGAAAGCCTTACCCGGTTAAAAGTTCGGCGATTCCTTGCATTGTAACTTCAGCAGAATGTAAATGTTCGATCGCCTCTCCATCTCCTCACCTCATCACTGGCGACTGGTGACTGGCGACTGGTGACTGCAAAAACCCTCACTTCCACCCTCGAACGACTTGCAAACTTCCCCCGGCGTACAGCGTGCGATCGCACCGTCCGAAGCCCACCGCCGAGAGCAATCCCGGTAAATCGGTGTGAAGGAGCTTCCAAGCGGTTTCGGTTTCAAAGAGCCAGAAAAACGTTGCCAATCCCGGCCAAAATAGAAGGTTCGTCGGTTTGTGAAAGTCGGCGATCGCGAAAACGCCCCCAGGTTTGAGAACGCGGAACACTTCCCAGACGATGCGATTGAGAATTTCGGGTTCCATCTCGTGAAGGGCGGCGCTGGTGTGAACGAGATCGAAGCGTTCGTCTTCAAAGGGCAGATCTTGCGCGAAAGCTTCGACGTAATCGGCTTCGGGAACGTTGGCTTTGGCTCGTTCGATGGATTTGGGGGACGCATCCAATCCGGTGACGTGTTGAGATCGTCGCACCAGATATTGCGTCGCCTGACCGCTGCCGCAGCACAAGTCTAACACTCGAGTTTCTGGGGAGATCGGCAAATCTGCGATCGGCAGCGTCCGAAAGCGATCTTCACCGCCGACGGCGAGGGCTGCGGTGCGAGAAATGCTGTCGTAGAGCCACTGATAGCGATAACTGAGGTTTCTGAGAATCGTTGCCATTGCGATCGCCGTTGAGAAAGATGAGGTTACCAAAAATGTGAGATGAATTTCGACCAATCGAGGAAACTGAGCGAAGCGAATCCTTATAAAACCACAAGTGGCGGGTAAAGTTTGTTATCATGGCGACATGATTGTGATTGAAGCCAAACTCAAGGGAAAGGCATCCCAATACGCCAAACTAGACGAAGCCATCCGAACGGCACAATTCGTTCGGAACTCGTGCTTGCGGTATTGGGAAGATCGTCAGGGGGTCACTCGCAATGACCTTCAAAAGCTCTGTTCAAAACTCGCCAAGAATCCCGAAAGCCCTTGGGTGAAAAAGCTCAACTCCCAAGCTCGGCAAAGTTCTGCCGACCGTGCTTGGCAATCCATTTCTCGGTTTTATACCAACTGCAAACAGAAAGTATCTGGGAACAAAGGCTATCCCAAGTATAAAAAATTCAGCCGTTCGGTTGAATATAAAAAAACGGGATGGCGTTTATCTCCCGACCGGAAAGAAATCGAGTTCACTGACGGATTTAAAGCGGGGAAATTTGAGCTTTGGACGAGCCGAGATTGGGTTTTCTACTCCGAGCCAAAAATCCAACGAGTTCGAGTGGTCAAACGAGCTGATGGGTATTATTGCCAATTCCTGATTCAATGGGAGAGGAAAGAATCCCATGAGTTTCAAGGAAACGTGGTCGGGATTGATTTAGGACTCAAGGAGTTCTACACCGACAGTAACGGCAACACGGTAGAAAATCCCCGCTACTTGAGGCTCTCTGAAGCGAGACTTCGTAGGTTACAGCGTCGGGTGAGTAAACGGTACGTCAAGGGGAAGAAACAATCGAAGCGATATCATAAAGCGAGAAAAGCCTTAGCTAGGCAGCATCTTAAAGTCTCAAGACAGCGTAAAGACAAAGCAATTAAAGACGCTTTGGCGTTAGTGAGGTCTAACGATCTCATTGTCTTTGAAGACCTAAAAATTAACAATCTGGTAAAAAATCACCGATTGGCTAAATCGATTTCCGATGCGTCGTGGTATCAGTTTGTTCAATGGCTGCAATATTTCGTCAAGATTTACAGGACGATTTGTATTGCTGTCCCACCTTATCATACAACGGTGAACTGTTCGGGGTGTGGTCATCCGGTTCAGAAAACCTTAAGCACTCGGACACATCAATGCCCGAAGTGTGGATTAGTGTTGGATCGGGATTGGAACGCGGCGCGCAACATTTTGGCGAAAGGATTGCAGGTTTTAGCAGGATATTTAAACAGTACGGGAGGGCATCTCGGAACTGAGGTCAAAAGCCTAAACGCTCGGGGAGAGAACGGCCTCTGGTTGTCCGATAGAGATATCGGGCATCTAAGTCGGCTCGTGGAACTGAGAACCGACAATTTTGTTGGGAATCCCCCACTATAATGTGAAGCGTTTAGTGGCGGGAGGATGTCAAGCACACCCTTCAATATATTCGACTTCCGGCAGTTTTCCCGCCCGATACTGGGTGACGTAGTCGTAACTCGTCTCGAAAATCACGCGATAGTTGCGATCGCGCCAGTCTTGTGGAACAAAGGTGAGATAGTGTCCGTTTTGCGGCGCTCCCCCCGTGTAGGGATGTCTCGAGACTTCGATGCGATCGGGGTACAACTGCTCGATTTCTTCCTCACTATTGCCAATTCCCGCCCCGCTCACCGTCCGAACCACGGGATTTCGCACGTCTACTCGCGTGATACGCCCGTTCGTCACCATAAACGAAACATCGCGCATTCCGTTTTCGGGAACAATGTAGTGACACTGAGGCGAATCGTAGACCCCTTCTCGAACAAACGTCGTTCCTGCCGATCGCGAGGCTTCTGCTACCGTCATTCCCACGCGAACGGGGCCGATTCCATCGATGGCGACGCGCGATCGCGGGGTCAGTTGCGATTGCGATCGCACTGAATCTACCGATAGATTCAAAATGAGTAAAGCTGAGAAAAAAGCGATACCCATTTTAAAGAAATTACGTTTTTTGAAAAGCATTTGACAAAAACAACAATTCGTTCTTGGCTGAGAGCAAGATATCCTAAAAGACCTCGATCGAGACAGTCATGAAGATTGGAAGATCGTCCCAACAGTAGTTTTAAACATTTTACGTCACCATCTTTATAATAACTGAAGTGTTTTCAAGCAGCGACGAGTCAACTCAATTCTCGCTTGAAGGTCGTCATCATCTAGAATATCGATATTTGTTGCAAAAAAATAGACGTTATCGTTTTGCTCCACGTATCCCACATACCAACCGACATCAGTCTGACCGCTGCGTTCGAACGTCACCCAACCTGTTTTTGCACGAATCGTATACTCTGGTGTTTGCTCGACGATTGCAATGTCTTTTACGGTCGCCATAACCTCCTCAGAAAATGGCAGATCGTCGAGATACAAACGTTGCAAAAACTGAATTTGCTCTCGAGGCGTAATGCGTAAATCACCATCGAGCCAAAAACGATCGATCGCCTCAGCATTTCCAATGTTTTGATTCCCGTAATCTGCTTGAGCGACCCACTCTCTCATGCGATCGTAACCGATCCGACGTGCTAACACCTGATAGAACCAAACCGCCGAAATACGAAAAGCAGTCCGCATATTAAGATCGCGGTTCCAAGCCGGAAAACTCCGCTCGACGCCATCCCAGGTTAAAATTGCCAGATCGTTGGCGATCGCGCGGGTTTCGAGTGCGACGAGCGAATTGAGAATTTTGAACGTCGAAGCAGGTAAAAACGGCGTCGCGTTGCGTTCGGGGTTATGTTGGTACGTGCGATCGTGATTGAAGTCGTATACCACGATCGAACCGTTTACCCCCAGTGTTTGAAACTGCGCTGAAAAGTCCGCGCTCGTTTCATCTGAGACGTTCGCGACGGGTTGAGAAGTTAACTCCACCCCTGACTCCGCCAATACCGGGTACGTTAAACTTACCATCAAACCTAATACGACCCAACTGCCGAATTTAAACCCGAGACAGCTCATACGAAAACCTCCTCGCTCGTTGTAACTGAAGAACAGTAGCCACTACAAACTCAGCAAGAGGTATTCCTGAAAACTGGTAAATTTGGGAATATCATCGCGTCCGGTAAGTGTCCGTTTCATCTCGACTGAAGTTCCCCCTGTAAACATACTCAGGCTCTTCCGAACTTACTATGCAAGAAATCGCTTAAACCCTTACAGGGCAAGAGTTTTTGCTAAACTGTATAAAAAGTCTGCTCAAATCGCGAAATTCCTTTCCAGATATAGGCTACAAGCATTTACCCTACACACCAAGG
>NZ_JAQNCQ010000041.1:0-7265 GCF_028368005.1 Geitlerinema sp. CS-897
CTGTTCCCCGTTCCCGATTCCCTGTTCCCCGTTCCCCGTTCCCCGTCTTCACTGGTGACTGGTGACTGGTGACTGGTGACTGAAACACTGTTCCCCGTTCCCGATTCCCTGTTCCCCGTTCCCCATTCCCCGTCTTCACTGGTGACTGGTGACTGGTGACTGGTGACTGAAACACTGTTCCCTATTCAAAAAACCATGACCACACATTTCATTACTGCCGAAATCGATTTAACGGAATCTCCGAAGCAACTGCACCAGGACATCGAAGCGGAACTAGAAAAACGCGGCGAACCCTTGCGGTGGGCGGTGACGGAGACAAACCCCGAAACGGGTAAAGCGAAAGTCGAAGCTGTGGTCACGCAAGATCGAAACGCTTGAGTTCGTGACCCGACCTTATACCGTTGTCGCTCTCGTCCCGACGGGAATCGGTGCCGAGATCGGTGGTTATGCTGGTGATGCCATTCCCGTCGCCCGCGCGATCGCCCAGGTGTGCGATCGCCTGATTACTCACCCCAACGTCCTCAACGGCGCTCAATTGTACTGGTCGCAACCGAACGTTTCCTACGTTGAAGGCTACGGCTTAGACCAGTTCGCCGCCGGACGCTGGGGACTTCGCCCGGTGCATCAAAATCGGGTGGGTTTGATTTTGGATAAAGCGATCGAACCCGATTTGCGATTGCGACACCTTCAGGCCGCCGATGCTACCCGCGCGACTTTGGGACTGGATTTAACGGATTACGTCGTCACAGACGAGCCGTTGGGCGTCAGCCTCCGAACGTCGGAAGCGGGTGCTAGCTGGGGAACTCTCGACAACCCCGATAGCTTGCTACGAGCCGCAGAACGGTCGATCGATCGCGCTGGAGCCGAAGCGATCGCTATTGTGGCCCGCTTCCCCGACGAAAGTGGCGACGCCTTCGATCGCTACCGCAGCGGACAAGGCGTCGATCCCATCGCAGGGGCCGAAGCCGTTATCAGTCATTTGGTGGTGCGTCAGTTCCAAATTCCAGCCGCCCACGCCCCCGCTCTCTCTCCGCTTCCCGCCGACCCCAGCGTGTCCCCTCGGGCAGCGGCCGAAGAACTCGGCTATACTTTTTTACCCTGCGTGCTGGTGGGGTTGAGTCGCGCCCCCCAGTTTGCAGACGCCTCGACCGGCGAGGAGGGAATCGTGCGATCGCGCGATATTGATGCGATCGTGGTTCCCGAAACCGCTTGCGGCGGCAGTGCTATCCTAAATTTGAGCCAGACTGCCGCGCGAATCGTGGCAGTTCGCAACAACCAAACGCAGATGCGGGTTCCGCCAGCAGCCCTAGGAATTCGAGCGATTACCGTCAATTCTTATCTGGAGGCGTTGGGGGTGTTAGTCGCCCACCGCGCGGGGATTAGTCCCGCCGCCCTAAGCCCCCATCTGTCCCCGAGCCGTCCACTTTCTTAATTTAGCGTGACCGACCGTCGTTCCCCTCCGCCCGAGACCGAATCTCTAACTCGCACCCAAATTTTAATTGCTATGGGCATCACGGCCATCGTGCTGCTGGCCGTAGCTAAATTGTGGCTGCGATTTGGGACAGTTCAACAACTCCCTTTATACTGGAGTCCGAGCGCGATCGCCTGGGGTGCTGGGCTGAGTGTGGCGATCGTAGCCGCGAGTTCCCTGCTCTATCGCTTGTGGCCGGCGTATCGCCAAAGCGCTCAATTCTATTTGGAACTGGTCATCGCACCTCTGACTTGGCCGGATTTGCTGTGGTTGGGCTTGCTGCCGGGTATGAGCGAGGAACTGCTGTTTCGCGGCGTCATGTTGCCCGCCCTAGGCTCGAACGCTGTGGGATTGACGCTCTCGAGTTTGTGTTTCGGCGCCCTTCACTTGAGCAACGCCAAGCAGTGGCCGTACACGATTTGGGCAACGGTCGTCGGTCTCGTGTTAGGGGGGAGTGCGTTGCTGGCCGGCAACCTCTTGCTGCCGATCGTGGTTCACGTGCTGACCAATTGGATGTCGGCCTGCTTGTGGAAGTGGCGTCAGTCTCAGGCGGTGTGAACGAGTTGAGATCCGGTAAATTTTAAGCGTTAAAGTCTGATGAGTGTAAATCGTTTCGATCGCCTGCCCGTTTTTCTCGATATCGCGACGGAAGCTGCCCTAGCTGGAGGCGCGGTGTTGAAATCCTATTGGGGCAAACTCGACGGCGTTGAGGAAAAAGGACGCTCGGGAGATTTGGTGACGGCGGCGGATAAGGCAGCCGAAGCTCGGGTTCTCGAGGTGTTACGCCGCCACGTCCCCGAACACGGGATTTTAGCGGAAGAATCGGGCAATCTCGGCCAGCAAGCGAGTCCCTTTCTGTGGGCGATCGATCCCCTCGACGGGACGACGAACTACGCCCATCAATATCCCGTGTTTGCGGTGTCGGTGGGACTGTTAATCGAGGGAACGCCAGCGGTGGGGGTGGTGTACAATCCCGCCACCGACGAGTTGTTTCGCGCTGCCAAAGGATTGGGGGCGACTCGCAATCACGTGCCGATGCGGGTTTCGACGACGGACTCCCTGGCTCGAAGTCTTTTGGTAACGGGCTTTGCTTACGATCGCCGGGAAACCGACGATAATAACTATGCGGAATTTTGCTATTTGACCCATCTGACGCAGGGGGTTCGACGGAGCGGATCGGCGTCTGTGGATTTGGCGCACGTGGCCTGTGGCTGTCTCGATGGATATTGGGAACGGGGCTTGTCCCCCTGGGATATCGCAGCCGGAATCGTTCTCGTTGAAGAAGCGGGCGGACAGGTTACGGCTTACGACGGTTCGCCGCTGGAGGTGACCTCGGGGAGACTTCTGGCCACCAACGGCAAAATTCATCGGGAGACGAGCGATCGCCTTCTCGAAGTGCGCCCGCTGGCCAGTTTGCCGGGAGTCGGACACTTAAGCGAGCGATCCCCCGTCTGAAATTAAAAGGTTTAGAGTATATAAAGATAACGCCAGATAAGTATTGATAATCGTAACGGAGGTGGTGACGACAATATGTCGTTATCTTTTGAGATCGAACGCGGACTGTTTCACTTAGACTTTACAGACCATCACGCCATTTTAGGAATTTCCCTCGATGCCGAGCCGAAAGCGATTCGCAAACGCTATCTCAGCATCGCGCGGCGGTTGCATCCAGACGTGTGTAAAGCTGACAACCGGGAACTCGCGCAAGCGCTGCTCTCGAAGTTAGTCAATCCTGCCTACGCGAAACTGTCCAACGAGCGGGAATGGAACGATTACGGGGTCTTGTTGCGGATGACGGCCAAGCGACTGCTGCAAGAACACCAATCGATCGCCTTACAGGACGAACGAGCGCAAGCGTTGATGCGAGAGGAGGGGTTCGAGTCTAAGTATCGCGCGGCGATCGAAGAACTGGCCGGTAGTCAGTATGAGGATCTCGATCGCGTGGTGGACACGATCGGCCAGTTGAGCGAACTCAATTTCGCCTATTTGTTTCGACGGGAACAGCAAAATAAAGGCTGGCCGAAATCGAAGGAGGAGCGACCGAACCGTCCGGTTCCCCCGCCGCCTCCCCCGCGATCGTCGACGGACGCCTTGGTGGACAAGTATTTTCAACGAGCGCAGTCTCTGTTGCAGAGTCAGCGGTTCGCTCAGGCTCGTAAGGAACTGCAAGACGCCCTCAAACTCGACGCTAACAGCAGTCGCTGTCATGGATTGATGGCTCTGGTTTACGTCGAGCAGCAGAAGCAAAATCCCTCGAGCGTGAATTTGAGACTGGCGAACACTCATTTGACGAAGGCGTTGAAACTCGATGCGAAAGATCCCACCGCTCTCGAGGCTCGGAAACAGATTACTCGTATGATGGCGCGATCGGGAGATGGAAAGGCGAAACCGAAAACGAAACCGCCTAAAAAATCCGATCGCGGTGGCGGTGGTCTGTTCGGAATTTTCGGCGGTAAGAAAAAATAACCCGATCTTAACTTGCTTTCGAGACCCTCCACCCCTGAGAATAAAGGTCGGCCAATTTCACGATTGCGTCGGTTTTCGCAAGTCCAACGGCGAACGAACATGACCGTACACCAACCTCCAGCCGGGGCGCGGGATTTACTGCCCCTCGACGTAACTCAGAAACAGTGGATCGAACGGCGCTTGCAGGATGCTTTCCGGCGCTGGGGCTATCATCGGATTATTACTTCGACTCTCGAACGACTCGATACTCTCATGGCAGGGGGCGCGATCGATCGCTCGACGGTCATGCAGTTTCAAGACCCCGACGATGAGACGTTGGGACTGCGCCCGGAGTTGACGGCTTCGATCGCTCGGGCCGCCGTCACGCGCATGGCGGAGTTATCGCTCCCGCAACGACTCTATTACAACGCCAACGTGTTTCGTCGCAATTGCTCGAAGGCTTATGGCGGACAACAGGAATTTTATCAAGCCGGGGTCGAACTCCTCGGAATCGACGGGGCGATGGCCGATGCGGAAGTGCTGCTGCTGCTCGGCGACTGTTTGCGACGGGTGGGGTTACAACGCTGGACGGTGGTTCTCGGAGAAGCCGAACTGACGCGATCGCTCCTCGACCCGTTCCCGGAATCGTACCGATCTCGCGTCCGCGAGGCGATCGCTAGACTCGATCGCGTGGCTGTCGAAACGATGGAGTTGTCGCCGCAACTGCGCGATCGCGCCCTGATGCTGTTCGATTTGCGCGGACGCCCCAAGGATGTGCTGCAACGGTTGGCGAGTCTCGACCTCGACGACGACCGACGCCGCGTTCTCGATAACCTCAAGTCGTTAATCGCGCTCGTCGAGTCGATCGATCCGGAACTCCTCGAGTCGGTGGTTTTGGATTTGAGTCTCATCGAAACGTTTAATTACTACACGGGGATCGTTTTTGAGGTGGTCTGTGAGTGCGAGTCGGGAACTCGTCTGCTCGGAAAAGGTGGACGTTACGATCGCCTGTTGGAACTTTACGATCCTCAACAGCGCCGCTGTCCCGGTATCGGCTTTTCGCTTAACCTCGAAGATTTGCAACAAACGCTGTTGACGGGCGATCGGCTCCCGACCAACACGCCCGCCAGCGATTGGTTGGTGGTGCCGTCGACGCCCCGCGCGCAAGCGGCCGCTTTTTCCTGCGCTCGCGAGTTGCGCCAAGCTTCGGAGTTGGTGCGGGTGGAGCTACTCCTTGAGGAGTTCTCGGACGGCGATCGAGTGCGTCAGTACGCTCGCAGTCGCCGTATTTCCCATCTGGCTTGGGTCACGGAACATGGCGACGTGCAGCAGGAACTGCTCGAGTCTTGATATTGTGAGTTAAGTGTGGTATGTGGGAAGCGGGTAGAGTCACCACAGAGACACAGAGGACACAGAGAAGGCTACGCTACTACGGTTAAACGGGGTTCGGTTTCTGCTGCCAACCCCGTTATGCTGGCTACGCGATCGTATATGTGTTTGATGTTGATTTAAAAATCAATTATTTTAATATATTTCCATTATTTCAGACTGCTATTACAATATCCGAAAAATTTGCTGAAGTCAAGCCTAAAAATGCCGCGAGCGACTAAATTTTTATTCACCACAGAGACACAGAGGACACAGAGAAGGCTACGCTACTACGGTTAAACGGGGTTCGGCTTTTGCTGCCAATCCTGTTACGCTTCCGCAGGAGTTGACAATTTGCTCAATGTATGATATGGAGGCGACAGAAATCCGCTCTCCTGGTATTAAGGCGGGAATTCCGGGGGGATAGGGACAAACGATTTCGGCGCAAACGCGATCGAGACTCTCGTGTAACGCGACGGTTTCCGTTTTGGCGAAATGTGCCTCTCGAGGGGATAACGCTAGCGATGGAATCGGTGGAAACGTCACGGAAGAGACGGTTTCGGTGTTGTGGGGAAGGCGGCGGAGTTTCTCGAATCCCGTCACGAGGCGATCGATATCTTTGAGGGTATTTCCTAGGGTAATGGCAAAGGTCAAATGTTGCAGTTCGGGGAGTTCGCAGGTGACGCCGAACTGTTCGTGAAGGGATTCGTCGGCGGTATATCCAGTCAATCCCCAGTTGGCGACGCTGACGGTGAGGCGAGTGGTGTCGAAGGGTGGGAAACTCTCGAAAATTTCTAAATCGGGAAGTTGCGACAGTCGTTGTCTGGCGAGTTTGGTGAGGGTTAAGGTGTGTTGGAGTAAGTTGAATCCTTCGGTGGCGATTTGATGTCTGGCGGCGTCGAGACTGGCTAGAAGTAAGGCGTTGGGACTGGTGGATCGAACTAAGGATAACGCGCGATCGATCCGTTTGGCTTCGACGCGATTTCCCTTTAAGTGCAACATCGACGCCTGAGACAACGCACTGAGGGTTTTATGGGTCGATTGGATCGCGAGATCGGCGTCGGAGGCGATCGCGGATTTGGGGAAATTTGGGTGAAAGTGGAAATGTGCGCCGTGCGCTTCGTCTACGATCAGGGGGAGGTTACGGCGGTGACAGAGTTGAGAAATTGCTTCGATATCGCTACAAACGCCGTGATAGGTAGGAGAAACGATTAAAACAGCGCAGATATCGGAATGTTGGTTTAAAGCAGCTTCTAAGGTGTTTGGAGTCGTTTTGAGGGCGATATTCCAATGGGGGTGGTATTCGGTTTCGACGAATATCGGAATCGCTCCCGCGAGAATCGTCCCCGAAATCGCCGATTTGTGAACGTTGCGGGGAAGAAGGATTTTATCACCGGGGGAACAGGTGGCGAGGATAGCGGCGATAATTCCGGCGGTAGAACCGTTGGCGAGAAACCAGGTTTGAGATGCGTTGAAGGCGTCTGCGGCGAGGTGTTGCGCCTCTTGGATGACGCCTTCGGGATTGAAGAGGTTATCGAGTTCGGGAAGTTCGGGTAAGTCGGCTTGGAAAACCCTGTTTCCCCACCAGTTTTTGAGGGGTTTGGAAATTCCGTTTCCCTGTTTGTGTCCTGGGAGATAGAAGGCGACGTGGTCGCGTTGGGATTGTTGTTTTAAGGCGTCTAGAAATGGGGTCTGGTATTGCACTGGCTCGATCTTTTTGAGGCTTGGGGTGAGTTTTTTACCACAGAGACACAGAGACTTTTTGGGCTAACAAATCAATCAAAATAGAGTGCTGGCGGGTAGGTTAGGTGGAATGGAGTGGAACCCAACAGCCACCAACTTGAGGAGTTTTCAGAGTTGGCGAAGTTTGAGAGTTGACAGATTTGGAAAGGCGTCGCTGCTAGGTGGGGAAGTTGCAATTTTTCCAGGGTTGTCGGAACGAAGTTTGAGAGTTGACGGATTTTGAGTGTGGGTAGATTTC
>NZ_JAQNCQ010000042.1:0-18943 GCF_028368005.1 Geitlerinema sp. CS-897
TCCGGCGCTCGCACTTGGGAGATTTTAGCTTCCTTGGCGGCTACGGCTGCCCAATCTGACGACTCCTTTATTGACCTCGTTGCCCAGGCCATGCCTTGGCAGGCTTCGACCTGAGTGAGCATCGCTAAACAGATACCATCTCCAAGATGCCGGGGATCTTATACGGGAAATGCTAATCGGGAATTTTGCCACCCAAAACTGATGTTTTTGCAAAACTGAGATGCACCCCTTTTTGAAACCTAGCTTATCAAAAACGGATTCTGTATCATTTATTATTTTTAAAAAAAATCAAAAAAAGGTTAACAAAAAATAGTCGATCGTGCGTCCTTTTGTAACTTTACATTTACGATTATACTTTTACAATCAATACAAAATACTTCGGTATTCAAACTCTCACTCTTTCTTACTATGTCACCCTCAGACTACTACAACGTAGACGTTCTCGTGGTCGGCGGAGGTACGGGCGGAACGGCCGCCGCCATTCAGGCCGCCCGACGCGGTGCGAACACGCTCCTGGTTAGCGATCGCTCTTGGATAGGCGGAATGCTGACCGCAGCAGGCGTTTGCGCCCCGGACGGCAACGAACTGCACGCCTTTCAAACCGGATTGTGGGGAGCGTTTTTACGGGAACTTCGCCAGCGGCAACCGGGCGGACTCGATAACGCCTGGGTGAGTTTCTTTACCTTCGACCCTCGCATCGGCGAACGTATTTTTCAAGATTGGGTGAAGAAACTACCGAACTTGCATTGGATTTCCGGACGCGTTCCCCAAGAAGTCCGACGAGAGGGCGATCGCGTTTTTGGCGTGCGGTTTGAAGATTTCAGCGTCGAAGCCAAAATCGTCCTCGACGGCACCGAACTCGGCGATCTCCTCGAACTTGGCGAAATCCCGTATCGTTGGGGATGGGAAACCCGAGCGGAATTCAACGAACCGAGCGCCCCAGAAACCCTCGACGAACAGTTTCAACGATATCCCGTCCAAGCGATAACTTGGGTCGCGATTTTACAAGATTTCGGAAAAGGCAATACCGCCCCCGAAATTCACGCGCCCCCCCTCGATACCCCCGATCGCTTCGTCGGTGCGTGGACGGACTACGGCGTCAAAAAATTTCTTCGGTACGGACGGTTGCCCGGAAAACGTTTTATGCTCAACTGGCCCCATCGCGGCAACGATTACGGCGAGGGGTTAAATCGCTTGGTGGAGTCCACCGAGGCGAGAGCGGCCTGTTTGCAAGAGGCGAAATGGCGATCGCAAAGTTTCGCGCGGTTCTTACAACGGCAACTCGGACGGCGATATGGCTGCGCGGGAGGCATTTTCCCCCACGAGGAATCGGGGCTGGCACTCTATCCCTATTTCCGAGAAAGTCGCCGCCTAGTGGGAGCCGTAACGGTACGGGAACAGGACGTATTGCCCATGCCGGGGGGAACGGTCGCCCCCCTACCCCTGTGGGACGATACCGTGGAATCCGTGGCGGTGGGTAACTATGCCAACGACCATCACTATACCGATCGGACGTTTCCCGTGGTCTCGAAAACCCTGCGTTGGGGCGGACGGGTGACGGGAACGCCGTTTTCGCTCCCCTATCGCTGTTTGATTCCGGCAGAGATCGACGGACTGTTAGCCTGCGAGAAGAATATTTCCGTATCTCATATTGCCAACGGTTGCACGCGCTTACAGCCGGTTGTCATGGGTATCGGACAGGCGGCGGGAATGGCGGCAGCCCTCTGCATCGAACGGGACTGCCAGCCGAGGGAACTGCCGGTACGAGCGTTGCAAGAGGCGTTGTTGGACGATGCAGCGGCGGCGGCGTCGGTGGTTCCGCTGTTCGATAGTCTTCCCGATCGCCCGGATTGGCGACATTGGCAAGAATACTATCTCGATCGCCCGGATACGTACCCCCTCAACGGGCGATCGCCCAACGCTCCGACATCGGCACCGATTCCCAAGGACGGACACGCTTTTTCGGGAGAGTTTCGCTGTCACGGAACCCAAGATTACGAACTGATAACACCAGACGGCTCTTGGCGGGTGGTGACGTTACACCCGACGATCGACCGTACGTTGCAAACCTATCCCGACCGACGACCGATTTCGGGATGGGGACGGTTCAACGTTGCTGGGAATTGGTTGCTCGTCGAATCGATTGCCGATCGCTGACGGGGCGATGTCCATAAAAATTCTAACCGGTCGCTTCAGATCGTCCTGACGCCATATTCGGAGACCTGTAACAGGGAACAGAACACCTGAAACAGATTCTCCAAATATGCGTATTTCTCTTTTACTTTCTGCGCTTCTACTCGGTTTTGTTTGGAATTCTGCCCAACCTCAAAGCCGTCTGTCTGAAGAGACGGTCAGCCGTGCCTTCCTCTCGGCACAAACCGAACAGAAAGACGATCTCGCACCGCATCGGGGAAGTGGCCGTCGTCGCTTGCGCGAAGACGTTCCTAGCTCGATCTTGGGAGAATCTCTGTTCCGGGTTGACGATCGCCAACAAGTTTGAGAAGTGGGTGACAGTTGATGGCGATCGCGAATGTCGAGATTCACGATTCGAGACGCACTATTGGGGTGAACTACCGCATCGTAACTTGCACTGAATTCACGGTGACTTCAGTTGAATGAAAATACAGTAACAGCAGTCTTAAAAACGCACATAAGAACGATAGAACCCCAGTACGATCGCACTGGGGTTCTGTTTCGAGAATTAAAGGGTCTGGCTCGGTCGCGAGCAGTCCGTGACGTTTATACCGAAACGGTCGCTTCTGTGAAGTTGGGAATCGAGTTCCGCAGGCGATCGCCGTACAAATCGAGAGCGTTTCCAGCCAACAACCGCCCTAAGTGGTCGCGATCGTAGTCCGTCACAGTGGCAGCGTCTTTTACGCAATCGTGCAACACGCCGTCCCAATGTCCGTAATCACCGGAGAAGCAAGCGATACGTTTGCCGAGTTCGCCGAGTCCTTGCACCAAATAGGCCGGGCCGGGATCGTCGGATTCAAAGGTCACGTAAACCTGACCGCGCTCGAAATATTCCATCGGATCGCGGTGACGCAAGTTGTAATGTTCGTACAGGCTTTCGTCTTCGATTTTCTTGGGATCTTTATCCCGCGTCCACAACATATCGAAGAGGTTCTTCACCTGGCTGATAATGTTGACGCTGTTGTTGCCCCGTTCCTGTACCATCAGTTGAGTGACGTCCTTGAGCGACGGACGGTAGGGGTTTTTGGGGTCGAAGTCGCGAATGCGTTTTTCCCAATGTTCGTGGAAGGAGTGCGCCAAGTCGGGAACCCAACCGCAGCCACCTTCGACGAAGCCGACGCGCAGAGTGGGGAACTTTTCAAACGCACCGTCGAACACCATTCGCGCCATGGCCATTTGCTGCTGGTTGCGCTGGACGAAAATGTGGTTGAGAACGAAGGTTTCCATGTGGTCGGCGATGCCTCCGATCATGTCGGAACCGGGACCGCCGTGCAAGCCGAGGGCGATGTCTAAGTCAACGGCGGCTTGCAGGATGGGGTAGAAATCCGGGTGGCTGATATGTTTGCAGGAGCGGATTTCGGGGAACGCGTTCGGAGCCGCCGGGTGGGGAATCGGCATATTGGGGGAGGTGGCGACGCCTACCATTCCCAGTTCGTTAACGCAGCGGTGCATTTCTTTGACCGCTTCTTCGACGTCTTGTAGGGGAACGACGCCGATGGGTTTGAGGCGATCGCTCCAAGGACGGCAATCGTCGGCCATGTAATTGTTATAAGCTTTACACAGCGCGACGGCCAGGTCTTTGTCGAAGATACTGGAGAAGGTCAGGTTGAAGGTTCCGTAGATGACGTGAATGTCGATCCCTTCTTTATCCATGTCTTCGATGCGGCGAGAGTTGAACATCGCACCGAGGGTGGTGTCGGGGTGCAGGTTGCGGAAGCCCCCTTTCCCGAAACCTTGGGGTTTGGGGAAAATGCGAACGAAATCGGGTTTTCCGGTTTCCGGGTTGGTGTCTACCACTTTTGCCCGTTGGTCGCCGAGGCTATCGACAATCATACCGATGCGATCGCGGTATTCCGGCTCGACGTAATCGCGCAAGATGAGCGGGTTTTCGACTTTGTGCGCGTCGGCGTCAATGACTAACAATCCGTCGTACATGAATGATTCCTTGGTATGGGATGAAAGATTTAAAATGAATCCGAAAAAATCGCTGTCTTTGCCAAATTGAGGACTTTTCAAAGAAAGCTGCCTCTGAAGATAACGAATTTTTCACGCGAGAACAAGTTGGATTTGTCGAATTCTCAATTTGAGGTTGTGTTTCCTTCAAACGAGAAGGTTTCGATCGCAAATTTGCGACCGAACGGGCGATCGGAAGAGGTGTTTGAGTCTGAAATCTAACTTAAACGGTATGGCGATCGCCGATTTTTTTTTAGAGTTGAATTTGGATTTCGCGTCGAAGTTAGCTGAGATTTCGAGACTAAGATTTTGCTAAAATTTGACGCAGTCCGAACCAGTTTTCAAACGACCATGCAAACGACGCTAAAATCGTAATGCCAGGATATTTAAAAAAGGCAGGTTTGTTTTTTTCAAACACTGCGTGTCCGCCCCAAGCGAAAATTTGGCTGAGAACCAAGCAAAACACGCTAATTTTCCAATTGGAAAATAACATCACGATAGCCGTAATCGCCAAAATATTCGTGGTGTGATGTAATGCTTGGTTGATTGGATGTTGGTGAGAGGCGATGAAGTGTTCCTTCGCGTCTTGAAACAGGCTCATCGGTGAATACTCCTTGACAGCAAACCGTCCAGTTTCCTGACAAGATAGCATCGATTTGACCCTTCATCGCCAGATCGATCGTAAATTTCTAAATTCGGAGATCTAAAGTAGGAGACGATCGAGAATCTGTCACACTCGAGAAACGTTACCACCAACGAAGCTGTAAGTAACTCCCTTGAGGCTGGTTGTGTTCCTCTTCTGCGAAGCAGTCTACTTTTTTATACGTCCCGAAAACGTAATCCCACCAATCGACAGCTAATCCAAAATTATGCTCCCACATCTGATATTTGTGGTGAGCGTAGTGAACGGGCATGGACATCCAAAAGCATTTTTTGGGATTTTCGTGTTGGAGTTGGTGGGCGTAGGCTGAAAACGCGGCGTAAACCAGCGCACCGACGAACCAACCCGTCCCGACTTCTACGGAAATCAGGAACGGCGCGAGCATGGCGATAAAGCTGCCTTTGACGTAATCGCGAAATTCCCAAATTACGCCTTGTCCTTCGTTACGGCGATGGTGGTCGCGGTGTCGCTCTCCGAATTTCGCCCACTTGTGCATGAAGCGATGCACCCAATACTCGACAAAACTCGAAAAGATAAATGCAACGAGACCAACGGCGATCGCAATCCACATAGACGGATACTCCCCCACAAATTCGTTGATGGTTATTTAACCACTTATACTGAATCGATCGTCTCAGAATGTCAACTGAAACGCTCCGTTTTCGCTATTGTAGCGATTCTGTCTTTGGTTGAAGGAGGGGGACAAGCGGACAAGGAGTCGGTGCGTGACGAGTCGGCCGGCTTCGCGCCAAATTTCTCGTGTCTTTAGGTCACGCACCCTTGTCTGTTGACGGTGTACATTGTCGGTGTGCCTCTTTCAGGGAAGAGGGGAGAGGGAAGAGTGAAGAGTTAAAAAACGGATTTGGTTGAAAGGGGTCATCGGGTCAGCCTCGTTGACCCCCTACCATCAAAGGCTATGCCACTAGCCAATTGAGTCGTACCAAAAACGACCGAACTGACGCCAAACTTATTGCTCAGTTTTGCCAAGCGCTCAAGCCCGCAGTTTGGGAACCTTCGAGTGAGTAAGTTCAGACCCTGCCAACTTACACTCGCCGTTTGCAGGCTCTCGAAGGCATAATAGCCCAGGAAAGAAATCCGTTTCCGATAAGCTAGGTTCAAGAAGTCTTCACCACATCCCCCCCCTTAGCCCCTCAAAGAAGAGGGGGGTTGGGGGGATAGAGAGACTTGTCAGGTCGGGCAAAACCAGTATTTTAGATGCGGATTCCGTATTAAAGGGTTGCCCGCAAAATCCCAGATCGGTAAATGGCTGCCGGAGATCCCCGGCATCTCCAAGATTCTGGGGATCTGGTTCGAACCCAAACACATATTTTGTGTATTTTGTCAATCCCCGATCTCGAAAAGTTTTCTGCACCACTGAGCTAACTTTGCATTTCTTTAACAATTTCTAATAAGACTTCACAAATTATTAACACACCAATATCGATCGCCACCGAAAAAATTCGGTAAGGTTAAACATAGGTGCGTTTGTCTACTGTATCGTCGTGTCTGCTTGAAAAAACACCAGTTCGCAAGTCGATCTGACGGGAAAACGCGAACAATTGGGAAACTTTTGTCCCAATCGGACTGCTGCTTAAATCCTAGCGCGTCAAGTTGCACTGCGATCGCCCGCACGGGCAACCCACGTCCTCTAGCAGCTCGCTTCACCGATCCCGACACCGATCGTTTCGCTGTCCGCGCGATCGCCACATCCAAGACGAAACGTGATTTTTGGGGTTTCTAGCATCACTGAAACCCTCTCAGGCGATCTTCTGAAATTCAGTCGAACGCCCGAGTCTTTCTCTCCTACTCATCTCATTTGCGATTAGGGAATTCATCCATGTCTTATTTTATTGACGCCGTTCTCAAGAGTGACGAAAAAATCGAACTTCGCCAATTTCTCCACGAACTGAGAGCCAAAGACCAGCGTTACTTACTGCGTAACGACATCGAACGCGCCTTTACCGAGTACTGTGAAGATCACGAAAAATCCGAAGCGTTCCAGCACGTCTCGAACCTCGGAAAACTGATCTTCTACACCCAAGAAATCATTGTCGAGGACGAAAGTGTCTGCGCGATCGTGCGTCCGAAAATTGCCTATCAAGAAGCCTTTCGGATTCACGAAGACTTCACCTACGACAAAATGACGGTGCAAGACCTTCTCGACACGCGCGATCGCTTCGTCGATCGCTACAAGCCCCAAGAAGGAGACGTTTTCGAGATCGACTTCGAGCCGTTTTACGACTATTCCCCCACTATCCGCGACCCAAAAAACATCGGAAAAGGGGTGCAGTTTCTCAACCGCTACCTTTCGAGCAAACTGTTCCAAGCCCCGCGACAGTGGAAAGAAACCCTGTTTCAGTTTCTCAGCCTCCATTCCTACAACGGCTTGAAACTGATGATCAACCCCCGAATCGGGAGCTGGGAGCAACTGAGCGATCGCGTCAAACAGGCGATCGGCTTCGTCAGCCAACGCCCTGAAAACGACCCCTACGAAAACTTCCGCTTCGACCTCCAAGACATGGGATTCGAGCCGGGATGGGGAAATACCGCCCACCGCGTTCGCGAAACCCTCGAAATCCTCGACGAACTGATCGACTCTCCCGACGACAGCGTTCTCGAAGGCTTCCTCTCGCGGATTCCCATGATTTTTCGGATCGTCTTGGTGTCCGTTCACGGCTGGTTCGGTCAAGAAGGCGTCCTCGGTCGTCCTGACACCGGCGGTCAAGTGGTCTACGTCCTCGACCAAGCTCGCAGTCTCGAAAAACAACTGCAAACCGAACTCCAACAAGCCGGTTTGGACGTACTCGGCGTTCACCCCAAAGTGATCGTCTTGAGCCGGTTGATTCCCAACGCCGACGGAACCCGCTGCAACGAACGGCTCGAAAAAATCTGGGGAACCGACGACGCCTGGATTTTGCGCGTTCCCTTCCGCAAATTCAACCCCAACGTCACAGACAACTGGATTTCTCGCTTCGAGATCTGGCCGTATCTAGAAACCTACGCCATCGACGCCGAAAAAGAACTGTTAGTGGAGTTTAAAGAAAAACCCGATCTGATCGTCGGGAACTACTCCGACGGAAACATCGTGGCGTTTTTACTGTCCCGCCGCTTGAACGTGACCCAGTTCAACGTGGCTCACGCCTTGGAAAAATCCAAATATCTGTTTAGTAACTTGTACTGGCAGGATTTGGAAAACCAATATCATTTCTCGCTGCAATTCATCACCGATTTAATTTCGATGAACGCAGCCAACTGCATTATCAGCAGCACTTACCAAGAAATCGTCGGACGCACCGATAGCGTGGGTCAGTACGAATCGTACCACTGCTTTACGATGCCGGACTTGTACCACGTGGTGACGGGTATCGAACTGTTCAGTCCGAAGTTTAACGTCGTGCCGCCGGGAGTCAACGAAAACATTTATTTCCCCTACACCCGTCAAGAACAGCGGGTTCCCGACGACGCCGAACGGCTCGAAGAGTTGCTGTTTACCCTCGACGACCCCTCCCAGGTGTACGGGAAATTAGACGACCCGAGCAAACGGCCGCTGTTTTCAATGGCTCGACTCGATCGCATCAAGAATTTGACGGGACTTGCTGAATGCTTCGGACAGAGCAAAGAACTCCAAAAACACTGCAACTTGATTTTGGTCGCGGGGAAACTGCGGGAAGACGAATCGAACGATCCCGAAGAAATCAGCGAAATGCGGAAGCTCTACGAAATTATCGATCGCTACGAGCTACACGGAAAGTTTCGCTGGTTGGGGGTGCGTCTACCCAAAACCGACTCCGGGGAAGTGTACCGCGTCATCGCCGACCGTCGCGGCGTGTTCGTCCAACCGGCGTTGTTCGAGGCGTTCGGTTTGACGATTCTCGAAGCAATGATTTCGGGAATTCCCACCTTCGGGACGCAGTTCGGGGGACCGCTCGAAATTATTCAAGACCGGGTCAACGGTTTCTACATCAACCCGACGAACCTCGAAGAAACGGCGCAGAAGCTGATCGATTTCGTCACCAAATGCGAACAAAACCCCGATTACTGGCTGGAGATTTCTCGTAAAGGGATCGATCGCGTGTACACCACCTACACCTGGAAGATTCACACGACGCGGCTGTTGTCGATGGCGAAAACCTTTGGATTCTGGAACTACTCCTCCAAGGAAAATCGCGAAGATATGATGCGTTATATCGAGGCGTTGTTTTATTTAATCTACAAGCCTCGGGCGCAGGCACTGCTCGAAGACCATATGCAGCGGTAACACCATCTGAGTTCAGAGACTCGGTGTCTGGCGAAATATCGGGTTTCTCAGTCGTTTACCGCCAGCGATTGGGAGACCCGCACACCAAGCTCACGACGGACATCATCGTTCCGGGGCCTTCACGGCGATCGGCTCGAGCGGGTATGGCATCGCCCCACTGGCCGTTCGTGATGTTGCGAACCGTTACGTTGTCGTATCGAGCGATCGCTCGACTCAAAAACCGCCGATCCGGAACCGCGCGATCGCCCCTCGTAGGATCTCTTCAGTCCCCAACGCCACACGAACGAACTTCATGTCGCACTTGCCACGCTTTGCTTATCTTGCCCTCGGGTTAGCACTACTGGCCGCCGGATGCCAAAAAACTGCAACACCCGATAGGACTGGCCATCGATCGCCTTCAAGTGCGATCGCGTCAGCAGTGCATAGCCCCATCGCCCACGCCTCGACGAGCGATCGCGACCACTCCACCGCCACCAACGAAACACCTGCGATCGATTGCAGCAGTCCCCAAACCACCATTGAAATCAACGAATGTGCGGCGCGAGACTACCACAACGCAGACGATCGCCTAAACCGAACCTACGACGAACTCATGGCCGCCCTCAACGACAGCAACCGGGAAAAACTCATCGACGCACAACTGACGTGGTTGAAATTCCGCGATGCCAACTGCCAATGGGAAGCCTTCCGCTACGACGGCGGAACCCTTCAAACCTCCATTCGCCTCAACTGTCTCGAACGCCTCACCCAGCAGCGAATTCAGGATTTGGAGAATTACCGGGACGCAGCCAGGTGAGGAGATGACGAGCAGTGTTTCAGTCACCAGTCACCAGTCCGTAGGGTGCGTGACTTGAAAAATAGGGTGTCGAACTTGAAACCGAGAAATCGTCACGCACCGACAGTGTAAACCCCCAACATACAAGGGTGCGTGACTTGAAAAATAGGGTGTAAATCGTGAGACCGATCGCTCGTCACGCACCGCCCCTGTAGCCGAAGTCAGGTCAATACTTCTCCCTGGCTCCCCCTCTCCCCGGCTCCACTAAATCCCCAAATCCACGGCGATACGGTGGGCGCAGGCGAAACCAGAAAAAGCGACAGCGTTCAATCCCTGACCGGGAAACGTGCTGTCGCCGACGCAATATAAGCCAGGAACGGCGGTTCGGTTAAACGGCATTCCCAACAGTCCCCACAACTTACGTTGGGGAATCGGGCCGTAAGTACCGTCGTCGCGGCCTAAAAAGCGGCGGTGAGTGCGTGGCGTTCCCACTTCGAGATAATCCAATCCCGCGTCTAAACCCGGAAAAATCCGTTCGAGGCGATCGACGAACTGCCAAGCGGCCGCTTCTTTTTGCCGTTCGTACTCTGTCGGGGACAGGTTTTGCCAGCGATCGATCCGATCGGGGGTAAAGGCATGAATAATGTGATAGCCTTCCGGGGCGAGGTCGGGATCGAGTAACGTCGGAATCGACACGAACAGCGTTCCTTCGGCGTCTTCCATTTTCGCCCAGTCTTCAACGACGATATGGTGACAGTCTGTCCCCGGCGGTAACGTGTCCGCTTCGACCCCCATGTGCAAACTCAGGAAACTGGGAGATTTACAATAGCGTTGCTGCCACTTCTCTTCGGCTAAGGGCATTTCCGCCTCGGGCAACAGTTTCTCGAAGGTATCCCAGCGGGTAGCGTTGGAAACGACCCGCTTGGCGTAGAATTCTTCTCCCGAAGCCAGTTTGACGCCGATCGCCCGATCGCCCTCTTTGAGAATTTCGGTCACTCGAGCTTGATAGCGGATGTGACTCCCCGCTTTTTCCAACCCTTCAACGAGTTTTTGGGCGATTTGTCCGACGCCGCCTTTCGGGTAGTTGATGCCACCGTAATGGCGATCGCTAAACACCATTCCAGCGTTGATGGCAGGGGTCTTGTCGGCCGGAACCACCGACCAACAGTAGCATTCTATATCGATAAACTTCAGAAGTTCGGGATCTTTAATGTAGCGTCGGGCGATGTCACCAGCGTTTTGTGGTAGGTATTTCACCAATCCCAAACAAGCCAGCGGGTGCTCGAAGAAAACCCTTGTCAGGTAGCGAGGTTCTTCCAACGAAAGGAGTTCCATGCTGTTGAGACAGTTAAACACCTTCCAGCATTCGTCGTAAAACTTGCCAATTCCAGTGCGTTCGTGGGGGAATTTGGCGCTGAGTTCCTCGATAAAGGCATTGTAGTCGCGATGGACTTTGACCTCGAGGTCGTTGGGAAGGTGGTAGTGAATTTGAACCGGGTCGGGAATCGTTTCGAGACTGACGTTTACGGCATCGAGAGCGCGAGTGAGGAGGTTTGTCGTGCCTCGATCGCCGAAGCCAAAGATCATCGACGCCCCGACATCGAAGCGATAGCCCGATCGCTCGAAATACCCTGCACTGCCGCCGGGAATCAGATAGCGTTCGAGAACGAGAACGGTTGCGCCTTTACTGGCGAGTTGGGTGGCAGTGACGAGACCGCCAATTCCTGAACCGATGACGATAACATCGTAGTCGGTTTGCGCCGCAGTTGCAGTCATATTGGATGTTGTTAAATATGTTTTCTCAACTTCTTACTGTACTGTATCGGATTTAAAGCGCGATCGCGATCGCCTGCGAGTTTCCTTGGATTGCTAATCCGAACGGTCGATTCGATCCTTTGCGTGTTTTTTACGATCGGAATCCCCCTAAAAATACTGAGGAGAGTTATGAAATTTTTCGGATTTTAAAAAACAAACTAAAAATTCAAAAAAAACTCATAAAAAATAAATTGTCTTGCGATAAAAAACGAACATTTGGGGTACAATAAAAAATGTAAGGATCGAGAACGACCCAGATTCTCCCTCCTCTTTTACAACACGATGGATCGACCCAAGACGCTATTGAATAACAGTGTAGCGTCAAACTGTAAACGTACCCGAAATTGCAAAAAAACAACATAAAACTGTAGGAGATCGAACGATCGCGCCCAGAGCTTTAAACGATAGTTCGATCGCTCCCCGACAGTTTCACCCAGGATATCTCGCATCTTGAATATCGATCGAGGTCGAGCAATGCGCTCGAAACTGAGCCGTGCGTTCGTCTCGTCGGTCTCAAGCGATCGGGTTCGTTTGTCGTAATCGGTTGAATGCTAACCCCATTCAGCCGATTTTTTTTTGGCGATCGCAGCAAGCCGAACGTTGACAGTCTCGTTATCTTAGAAGAAAACCCAAGCTGTTGTACCTCCTCGATCGTCAGGTTCGTTCATGTCTGCGACTCAAAACCTCCTCAACCAAATACCTGGGAACCCTTCAAAAGGCTTAGCATCCGCCGATCGCCTGTGGCGAAACCTCCGCGACAACGATCGACCCGTTCCCAGTGTCGTGCGCCAAAATTCCCAACCTCTCGGAGAAACCGATTGGGATGTCGTTATCTGCGGGGGAACCCTGGGAATTCTCCTGGGTGCGGCGTTAGCCAGACAAAATTGGCGCGTTGCGATCGTCGAACGAGGAATGCTCAAAGGCCGCGAACAGGAGTGGAACATCTCTCGCGACGAACTGCAAACCTTCGTCGAGATGGGATTGCTAACAGAGACAGAATTAGAACGGGCGATCGCCACCGAGTACAACCCCGGCCGCATCAGCTTTCGCGGCGGTTCCGACATCTGGGTTCGCGACGTTCTCAACATTGGCGTCGATCCCGTGTATCTCCTCGAAACCCTCAAACAGCGGTTTTTAAACGCGGGAGGAACCCTCCTCGAAAACACGGCGTTTGAAGAAGCGATCGTACATCCCGACGGCGTGCGCGTCAACGTCGACGACAGCAAAACCCCAGACAGCGGACTCACCACTCGTCTGCTCATCGATGCGATGGGTCATTTTTCCCCCGTTTCCCGACAAGTGCGAGGACAACAGAAACCCGACGCCGTTTGTTTGGTGGTGGGAACTTGCGCTGAGGGCTACCCTAAAAACGAAACTGGCGATTTGTTCGTTTCCTTCACGCCGATTTTGCATCAATGTCAGTATTTTTGGGAAGCCTTTCCCGCCAAAGACGGACGCACCACTTATCTGTTTACATATCTCGACGCCCACCGCGATCGCTTCAGCTTAGAGTTTTTCTTCAACGAGTACGTCCGACTGTTACCGGAGTACCAACAAATCGACCTCGAAGCCTTGAATTTCAAACGCGCCCTTTTCGGCTTTTTTCCCTCGTATCGCAAGAGTCCGTTACAGTCGCCGTGGAATCGGATTCTTCCCGTGGGAGACAGTAGCGGGAGTCAGTCTCCGCTGAGTTTTGGCGGATTTGGGGCGATGGTACGTCATTTAAAACGGTTGAGTGAAGGTGTGGGGGAAGCCTTGAACGCGGACTGTCTCGATCGCTCGGCGTTATCGTTACTTCAACCCTATCAACCGAATTTGTCGGTGACGTGGATGTTTCAGCAAACGATGAGTGTCGGCGTTAATGAAACCGTAACAGATCCCGATTCTATCGATCGCTTGTTGGCGTCCGTTTTCGATGCGATGCAAGACGCCGGAGATGAGGTGTTACGTCCGTTTTTAAAAGATGTGGTTCAGTTTGGAAGTTTGTCTCAGGCGTTGTTCCGAACTTCGATTTCTGCACCGCTGACGGTGACGAACATCGTTCCGAAGATTGGGATTTTTCCGTTGTTGGGATGGATGCGCCACTATTTGAATTTGGGGGCGTACAGTGCGCTGTCACCAATTGGAGAGGCGATCGCAGATTGGAGTAAAACGGCGTCTCCCCAACAACGATATTATCTGCATCAGTGGGCGCAAGCGTGGCAGTACGGTTCTGGGAGAGATTACGATCGCTAAACTCGACAGAAACGCGAAATTGGGGGGTTGGCGTTGCGGGAAACCACGATCGCTTCGGTACGTCAAAAGAGCGATCGCAGCGCAGTTGGAAAGTCACACCAAAATTAACTTACTGGACTGCGATGTTGTCGAGATCGATGGGTGCATCTCACTTTTGTAAAAATATGAGTTTGAGGTAGGTTGGACTTCGGCTTCGCTCAGTCTATAGATGGAGCGATCGCGAAACCTCACAACAGCTCAATTCAGTGCAGAGACTCTAATCTTATAAACTTATATTTTTGAAATGCACCCTATTTTTGAAATGCACCCTTTGAATGTCGATCGCCGTACTGTAATTTTAACAGTATAATAGATCGCAAGAATTTCTATGTTTAAAAATGAACGATTTAAGAAAAACTATAGAATCGCAAAACATCGATCGCCTTAAAACGTTAATCCAGCAGGGAATCGACCTCGACGAACCCTTGGAAGACGGCAACACCGCGTTAACTTTGGCGGCGCGACTGGGGAACAAACCGATGGTTCGCGCACTCGTGAAAGCCGGTGCAAACGTCAACCTCCGAACCGAGTCAGGGGAAACGGCGTTACGGTTAGCTGCAACAGCCGGTCATCGCGCGATTTGTGAATATCTCAACATCCTCAGCGAGCCGTCCGAACGCAATCGCGCTCGGGAAATCCTCGATCGCGTCGCTCCGCCAGAACCTTCGCCTCAAGAGAAAATTAACGCATTGGTGGCCGCTGCCAAAAACGGCGATCTCGAAACCGTGCGTTCCTTAATCGATCGCAACGTCAATATTGACGGAACCAGCACCGAAGTTATCAATAAAACTCAAACCGCGTTGTACGTCGCCGCCAGAGACGGTCATCTCGACATCGTTCGCCAACTCATCGAAGCTGGTGCGAATCTCAATTGTGTCGTCGAGCGAGACGATCGCTGGACTGGGGTAGAACGAAACTGTCCGAAATGTGAGACGGCGTTTACCTCTATTCAGAATTACGGGAAATGTCCGAATTGCGGTCACGAGTTTTATGCCAGTCTCGCCGATCGCGATCGCAATTCCCCAGAATCAAATATTTTTGAGAGTGCCATCGTTCGCGAACCCGAGCCGGGAATTCGCATCACAACAATTCCCCCCAAAGCCATACGAGAGCGTTCGTCTCCTCCGCGTCTCGAGGCAGTTTGGAGCCATTACACGCCGTTGATGGTTGCAGTTCGCACGCACCAGATAGAGATTGCACGACTGCTCGTCGAGGCGGGAGCGAGCCTAGATTCACCGAGTATGTACGAGCGATCGCCGCTGCACAACGCCGTTGAAACTGGACAACGGGAACTCGTCCGATGTTTCATCGAGGCGGGAGCCGTTCTCGATCGCTTTGAAGGATCGATGGCTGATGACAAAACGCCGCTGATGTTGGCGGTAGAACGGCGAGACTTGGAAACGATCGAACTTCTCCTCAATGGGGGAGCCAACCCCAACGCTAAAAGTCAGTTTGGCGATACTGCACTGACTCGAGCCGCTGAAATTGGCGATCGCGCGATCGTCGAGCGGTTACAAGCCGCAGGCGCAAGTCACGACGGATTAGATGTCATCGAACTTTGCATCGCCGCCGAACAGGGAGATCTCGATCGCCTGCAACGGTTGCTCGCCGCTGGAGTCGATCCCAACCGAGCTGATTTTCGCCGTCGCACAGCGTTAATTCGAGCAGCGTATAGCGGACAGGTGGAGGCGATGCGAGTGTTACTCGAGGCGGGTGCAGATGTCAATGGAAGCGATGGACTTCACACGCCTCTCGTCGCAGCTACCTACTACGGTCATACTGAGGCGGTGAAACTGCTCGTCGAAGCTGGAGCGGAGGTGAATGCTTCGAGTATTTTAGGCTCTCCGCTCTCGATCGCGCAGAATTATGCCTACGATGAAATCATCGAGCTGTTGTTAGCGGCTGGAGCGGTGGATGAGGAAGACGAGCCAGACTTTGGCGATGAGGACGAATAGCGAAATTGACTCAAATCGAAGGAGAGAACCATGTCGTTAATTGCAGCCGTAAAAGCGAAAAACGCCAACGAAGTCCGAAACGCGATCGCTCGTGGAGCGGATGTGAACGAGCGCGATCGCAACACGGGTTACACTCCCCTCAGCTTAGCCGCCGAGATGGGGTGTTTAGAAATCGTCCGAATTTTACTCGAAGCGGGTGCCACTTTAGATTCTGAAAACGACTCTCCCTTAAAAGAGGCTTGTTGGCACGGATATCTCGAAATTGTCCGAGAGATCGCTCAGTTTTATCCTTATTCAGAGGAGCGGAAAAAGATTTATGTCGATGCCCTCGTCGATGCCGCAATTTTGGGCCACGTTGAAATCGTTCGCTGTTTGGCGAATACTGGTGTGGATCTCAACGCAATCCTCGATCGCGATGGTATGGCATTACATTATGCAGTCGATCGAGGTCGAATCAATGTTGTACGTGCTTTGATTGACTTAGGTGTCGATATTAATATCGTCAATAACGAAGGAAAAACCCCCTTAGCGATCGTCTTAGATAGAACCCTGTTTGAATCACTTCAATTCTGGACAGATTTTATAAAATTGTTGATTGAGTTAGGAGCCGATGTGAACGCAGCTGATAACGACGGAGAAACGCCGTTAATGAAGGTTGCCAAACACAATCGAGAGGATCTTTGTCAAGAGTTCCTGCAAGCGGGAGCCGTTGTCAACGCTCGAGACAAGCAGGGAAGAACGGCTTTAATTGTTGCCAGTGAATCGGGAAGTAGTGCTGTTGCTAAGTGCCTCATCGAAGCGGGAGCTGATGTGAACGCAGCCGATCGCGCTGGAAATACAGCTTTGACTTACATTGAGTCAGACTTGCTCGAAACTCCCAAATCTGAAGACGAAGAAACTGACGAAGGGTTTTTCTGTAAAAGCGATCGCTTCCGTAACAAATTAGAGCAGCAAAAGAGAGCCAGACAACAACGGATTGCCAAATATTTACGCGAAGCCGGTGCGATCGATCGCCAGCGAGAACTGATGTTAGTTAAAGCGGCGAAAGACGGTAAATTAGGCGAAATCGAAGCACTCATCGATACGGGAACGCCAGTCGATCGCATCGTTCCTCAATACGGAACGGCACTTTTACAAGCGGTCAAGAACGGACATCGTGAAATTGTCGCAACGCTCCTCGAAGAAGGAGCCAATCCGAACATCGTCGGTGAAAATAGGTATCATGACATTCCTTTAATTGAAGCCGCAGAAAAGGGATTTATCGACATCGTGCGATTGTTACTCGATGCAGGGGCAAATCCTCACATGACTACTTCCGATAGTGAAGAAGAGTGGGAAGGAGAGACAGCCACCGATCGCGCTCAGATGAAAGGACATTGGGAGATCGTAAAACTGTTACGAGAAAAAGGCGGACAGCGACAAACTCGATTTCCAATTTCCGAGCAGCGAGGCTTAGTTTCTGACTGTTTGAACGATCGCCTCGTTCTCGTTAAGGGAGATGTCGAACAAGTCGCTGAAGCGTTGTGTCGAGTTCGCAATGCGACGGTTTGGGAACACGATGTCTTCGAGCAAGAAGTGGAACTGACAAACGAATGTTTTATTGTTTTTAAGTTTCACGGACATTCGTGGACGGTGATTCACGAAGAAGTGGTTTATTCTTGGAAAAACGGACTCAAAGATAAAGACGCTCGGGCGATTTCTCAGCAGCTTCAGACACAGGCGATCGAATATGGCGTCAGCGATACCGCTGGTGTAATTGGCTATAAATTGTACGATCGCGGAGAGTTATTAGAAGAATTTGAAGACTTCTGCGAGAACGATTTCTCCGATAAACAATCTAATCCCGAGCCAAATACGCTCTATGGAGATTCTTGGAAATTTTACTCAACGCGACGACAAATCGAGCCGAGCGACGTGCAGAAACCCTTTGATTTTGTTGATGAATTTTTTAAATCTCAAGACGCTTACGTTCCGGCGTGGGGAAGTCGTGGAGTGCATACTTGCGGAACCGGGAAACGCCGAAAACTAGCGGTTATCGGCATCGATCCGTGGGATATCCGTATGGATTACGTCGCCGTTCGAGATTAGGCGATCGCTTCTTGAAGATGGTAGATTGTTCTTGAAGATGATAGATTTTAGGTTGGTTTGACGTTAGGAAACCCAACGAAAAGTCCCCAAATTGATGGCTGTTGGGTTTCGTCCCCTCCCCCCCAACCTTGTATATTAAGAGATGTAGTAAACTGTCCCAACCGTGTAATTAGAAGATGTAGTAGACCGTCTCAACCTAGGTCGGAAAAGACCGCTGCGTAGCACGGGTCACTACAACAATCTTCTCGACCGAACTCGAACAGTCGTCAGGATCGAGGTAGCACGAAAGAAGTGTTAATATTATAGACCGCATCGGACAAGGATGAGTGAAATTGAGAAGATGCTGTTTTCTTGAATCATTCACTTAGGTAATTTAGGAGAACGATTCATGTCAAACCCCTCTCCGTGGATCGGAATTGATGTGAGTCAAGAAACCCTAGACATTTATATCCGTCCGTTGGAAAAAGCGGTAAAAGTCAAAAATACCGAGGTAGAAATCGCTCGTTTAGTTGAGTCTCTCCAAGAGTAGACAATTGAGCGCCTGGTGGTGGAAGTCACTAGAGATCTGGAAACGGAACTGGTCATTCAATTACAAGAAGCCAACTTGCCGGTTTCTTTAATTAACCCTCGGCAAGGAAGAGACTTTGCCAAAGCAACAGGTCGGTTAGCTAAAACCGACGCCATTGACGCTCAAACTTTGGCTCACTATGGCGAAGCCATGAAACCTAAAATCCTGGCTGCCAGTTCCCAAGAGTCTCGTCAACTGCGTGAATTAATGAGTCGCCGACGCCAACTCGTCGAGATGCAGACTGCCGAGAAGAATCGGCGAAGTCGCGATCGGGGAAAGGCTTTGGCAGATATTGAAGCACACCTTGACTCTCAGTGGTGCAGAAAACTTTTCGAGATCGGGGATTGACAAAAAACATAAAATCTAAATTGAGGTTCGGGCCAGATCCCCGGCATCTTGGAGA
>NZ_JAQNCQ010000003.1:0-8279 GCF_028368005.1 Geitlerinema sp. CS-897
AGGGGAGAGGGGGAGAGGGGGAGAAGGGGAATTCCTCTTTAACTCTTCACTCTACACTCTTAACTCTTCCCTGAAAGAGGCGCACCGCCAATGTACGCCGCCAACCGACTAAAGACCCGATATTTCTCGCGCCCAACCCGCCAATTCGTCGCGCACCGACTCCCCAGGTATCTTTTTTGTTGACCTTGTCTTCCTAACAACTCTTCTCTCTTCCCTCTTAACTCTTCACTCCCCCGATCGCTCGATCGTCTCCGCTAAGTGGCCTAATAATAAGGTTAGATCGTCGTCGGTGCGTTGTGTGACGCGGGGAGATTGGAGAAAGGCGGCAAGTTGACGGTTGCCTTCGGTTTCGTCGAGGTCTTGGGCGACAAATTGAAATAAAGGATTGAAAAAGCGATCGAACGGCGTTCCTTCGGGCATTTGCAAGGCCAATCGCTGCAATCCGTCGGAAAATAAGGCCAAGTGCGTCGCTCGTCCGTGCCAAATTCGGGTTTGGGCAGTGTCGAGGGCGTCGTCGGAGGTGAGAAACGTGGTTTGGTTGGCGTATTCTCCCTGTTGCGGTTGTGTTAGCGCGATCGCACTTCCGTCAATATCTCGCACCACCGCCGCCCCATCGCCAATTTGCGCCACCGCTACCCACTCTGATGTTGCCACGATCGCGATCGCGGTACTGGCATATTCTCGCACGGCGATCGCTTGACGCTCGGCTTCAGCATCGACCGCCTCTCTCGCCGCCGCCAGGGTTTCTCGCAAAACCGTTTCGAGGGGACTTGGCGTTGCAGAGGGTTCGGACGAATCTTCCGACTCCTTAAAAGATTCGGGTTTCGAGTCGCCTGTTGAATCGGCAAGAGAATTCAGTTTCGAGTCGTTTTCTGAATAGTTTCTAGACGCGTCGGTAGAAGTTTCCGCGAACTCCTCCGTTTCCGACATCTCTGGCGCGATCGCCAGTTCCGTATCAGCGAGATCGACGGGTTGCGGGGGGGAAAAACGGGTAAAATCGATCGTCGCCAGAAAATCGATCGCCGCTTCGACCGCCACTTTCGCCCCGATCTGCGATCGCGTCACCGATCCTGCGCCGTCCGCCACCGCCGCCAGTAAAATACCATCGGACGCTCGTTTCCAACACCAGGCGTCTTGACAGGGTAGCGATCGCCGTTGGTGACTGGTTCCGCACACCGACGCCGCCAACACCCGCCAAGTTTTCTTCGAGTCTTGTTTCACACTACAGAGTTGGGAGTTAACAGCCTTAAACCTCGCCCCAACCGGGAGGGGGAAGGGGAACCTGTTCGTCGGGTTTGGAATGGGAGACGCGCTGCATACTCGCCGACAGCCAGACGAACATTTCGCGGAAATCCAATCCTTTTAATTTCAGCGGCGCGCGCGCGAACATTTCTGTAAGCCGTTCCATGTTGGCGTTTTCGACGCCGACTGCAAAACAGGCGACGCGTTTGTGGGTTTCGTCGTCTTTGATGCGAGCGATCGCCTGTTGGACGACTTTATCGGATTCCCCCTGGGGTTCGCCGTCGGTAATCGCAAACAGCCAGGGACGATAGTAGCTGACGCCGTTGTTGCGGTATTGCTCTTTGCGATCGGCGATTAAATCCAAGGCTTTGTTAATCCCCGTTCCCATACTCGTGAGTCCCTGAGCGCTGAGGGTGGGTTCCTCAAAGCGATCGGCCGTGACGAAATCTCGTACGACTTTAACATGAGTGTCGAAGGAGACCACCGCCACTTCGACCCGCTTGCGGGCGAGTTCGTCTTTGTTGAGTTCTTCTCGAAACGCCTGCAACCCCGCGTTGAGAGCGTCGATGGGAGCGCCAGACATCGAACCCGAGGTATCGAGCAGGAGAATACAAGGACAGCGGGGTTCTGGGTTTTCTGCAAATTCAACCGCGTCTTCGAGATTGATGGCTTCGGACATGAGGTTAACGGTTTGGGTAGCGGTGTCGTCGAGCATACCTATAGGCTGCGATCGAGATCCTATCTCGAGGTGGTTTCAAACACCAGTCACTCTGTCGAACGTCATGGGGGAAGAGTTCCCTCGATCGCACGGATTTCGAGCGCGATGGGTGAAAGTACAATATAAGTAGAGAGTGCTAGGAGGAAACGACCGTGTTAGCAATTCATGCAACCGTCGAACCCGTCCAAACTAACGATCGCCCCGCAACACCCGACAGTTCCCGTTGGGATCGGATTCTAAGTTGGATTTTAGGCAGTGACGAACTGTTAGAAATTGCCCGAGAAGGATTGCCCGAATCGAAACGAGTTCGGCAACTGGTCGCTGGATAGTTTTAACGCGTTTCCATGAATTCGTGTTGGAAATTAGCAATTTATCCAGGATGCGTTGCTCGACCGATTTCCGTTTTATGGGCGGTGAAATGCGATCGCAACTTTCAAAAAATACTGCAAAATTCTAAAGTAGCGGTATTTTAGGGGATATTTTCGTTCTAAATTTTTTAAAATTGTAATAAAAAATAGTTATAAACGTTCTAAAAAGATCTGAACGATCGGATATTTTCGCGCGATCGATCGTCGGTTTTACGTCGGCGCGTCAAGTGGATTTTCCTCAAGACGAAGAGGTGGATCGATCCGTGCAGGGTAGCGCGAGGTAAGAATACTGGGTTTCTGTCTGCATCTAGCTTTCCTCCCTTTCTCGAGTCTGGCCGAAGTCTACGATCGCTCGATTCTTTTGCCAAAACCCGATCGCGCCCCAAAAGGCAATACAAGTAAAAACCCTAACGAGCGCGATCGCTCGAGGTGGGGGTATACCTAGAATCCCTGAGCGATCGTAGCGTAGAATAAGGAACTGTCTGCCTGCCGATTCCGCTAGGACGCCAAACCTCAGATGGATTCGGGCAACCAGGCCGGTGTGGAAAAGCCCATAAAAGTTTGAGAAACCATTAAGCTTAACGCCTATGGATGTTGCCAATCTTGCCACTCAGCTCAACGCTGAAACGATTTTACCCGAGGGCATCGTCCTCGTAACCCTCTTACTCGTAATCGTGGGGGATTCCATCGTCGGACGCCGTTCGTCGAGTTGGACGCCCTATCTGGCGATCGCGGGACTGCTGGCGGCGATCGTTGCCCTCGTTTACCAGTGGGACAGCCCCGATACCTTCGGATTTTTGGGGGCGTTCAACAGCGATCCGCTCAGTGTAGTTTTTCGCGGAATTATCGCCCTCTCCACTGCCGTAACTGTGTTGATGTCCGTGCGCTACGTCGAACAAAGCGGCACGTCCCTGGCGGAATTTCTGGGCATCATGCTGACGGCAACCCTCGGCGGAATGTTTTTGTCCGGTGCCAATGAATTAGTCACGATTTTCGTCGCCTTAGAAACCCTCAGTATTTCGTCTTATTTACTGACGGGATATATGAAACGAGACACGCGATCGAACGAAGCCGCCTTGAAGTACTTGCTCATCGGGGCGTCGAGTTCGGCGGTGTTCCTCTACGGCGTCTCGTTGCTGTACGGACTTTCGGGAGGAGAAACCCAACTCGATAAAATTGCGGCAGTCATCGCCCAAAGCGAAAGCAGTCAAGCGATCGGTTTGGCCATCGCCCTCGTCTTTACCATTACCGGAATCGCCTTCAAAATTTCCGCCGTTCCCTTCCACCAATGGACACCAGATGTTTATGAAGGATCGCCGACTCCCGTAGTGGCGTTTCTGTCGGTGGGATCGAAAGCCGCTGGATTTGCCCTGGCCATTCGTCTGCTGGTGACGGCGTTCGGATCGCTGACCGATCAGTGGCATTTCGTGTTTACGGCGTTAGCCATTCTCAGTATGGTGTTAGGCAACGTCGTTGCCCTAGCCCAGACGAGCATGAAACGGATGCTCGCCTACTCTTCGATCGCCCAAGCGGGATTTGTCATCATCGGCTTACTGGCTGGAACGGACGCCGGTTACGCCAGTATGGTGTTTTACCTGTTGGTGTATCTGTTTATGAACCTGGGCGGTTTCGCCTGCGTGATTCTGTTCTCCTTGCGAACGGGAACCGATCGCATTAGCGAATACGCCGGACTCTATCAAAAAGATCCCCTGCTCACGTTGGGATTGAGCATCTGTCTGCTGTCTCTCGGCGGAATTCCGCCTTTGGCGGGCTTCTTCGGCAAAATTTATCTGTTCTGGGCAGGTTGGCAAGCCGGACTCTACGCCTTAGTCTTGCTGGGATTGGTCACGAGTGTCGTGTCGATTTATTACTACATCCGCGTCGTGAAGATGATGGTGGTGAAAGAACCTCATGAAATGTCCGATTCGGTGAAGAACTACCCAGAAATTCGTTGGAATTTGCCGGGAATGCGCCCCTTACAGGTCGGAGTCGTATTGTCGGTTTTAATTACGTCCCTAGCGGGCATTCTCTCGAACCCGCTGTTTACCTTGGCGAACGATTCGGTCACGAAATCTCCAGTGTTGCAATCGTCGATTTCAATGCCGCAGTCGGTCGCTTCGGCGATCGTCGATGTCGAATCTGTTCCTACCGACACGCCGTAATCGATCGAACTTACCTCATTTGAAAATTACGAGAACGACCCGGTTTTTAAGAGAGCCGGGTTTTTTATCGATATTTTTCGGGCTTGAAACTCTACACTCTAGAAGATGTATTCCGCTTAACCGACACCCAAGGAACCGTTATTGACGACTACGTTCCTCAAGTCGATGTTATCGAACTTCCTCCAGGCTTAACAATTGATGACATTGACATTTTGGGTTCGGGACGAGGAGGTGGACCCCGAGCTGCCATTTTGCAAGTTCGATCGACTGGAGAGCAATTAGCTATTCTGAATGGCTTCCCCGGAGAAGCCTCAACCGCAGTTCGTAAAGAAGACATTATTAGTTTGGGCGCCGCTCTACCCTCGCGTTCTCCTCAAGAGCAAGATTTAGGAAATCTAGGAGAATCGAACTTGTCTGCTTCAGGAACGCTCCTTCCTGAAAACTCTCTGGGCGGCTTCACACCTACCTTCTTCCAGTTTGAGGTCAACCAACCGAGTACAGTGACAATCTCCCCTTCTGTAGGCTCCATGGAAGGAGTAACTTTTAGCCTCAATTTATCCCAAGATTTGACAGGAGATGATATTTATCAACAGTATTTGGATGAGCAGGTAGGTAGTAGTCGAATCGATACGCGAGAAGACCCTGCATTTGGAAATCGCGATGAGGAACTCGAAACAGTATCAGTGCAGGTTGAAAATGGAACTTATTTTGTAGGAGTCCGTGGAACGCCTGGATTGTCTTACTCGTTTGAGATTAGTGCGGAGCCTCTCTCTGCTGAAGATTCAAACAATATAACTAGTCCGTTTGTGTCAAACAGCACGCAACCAACAGTCCTCGGTTCAACCTCAGCTAATGATTCTGTGGATGTCTTTCCATTTAATGCCTGGGCTGATACAGGAAGCCTCGATCTAAGCTTGAGCAATATCACGGAGGATGTCAATCTAACTCTTTACCGCGATTCTAATTTTAATGGCGAATTAGAATACGATGCTGATACCTTAGTTGCCTCTTCAACAAATGCCGGTCTTGCTCCTGAATTTATCAGTCAAAACGTGACGGGGACAGGAAACGGCACAACAATATTTAGCGACACATACTTCGTCATCGTTTCGCAAGCTGACCCGAATGGAGCTGGGACGAGCTACGAGGTTACGTTCGATTACGAGCCAGCTTAGCCCCTGAAGGAGGGATAAATGAGGATTATGAAGCGCGATCGCAGTCCACCTAAATTTTTCTGAATTGATGTGACTGTTCGATCTTGTTGATAACCGAGGAAACTTCACCATGAAACGCCTTCTAAAAACCTTAACCGTCTTGGCAACCGTTGCTAGTGGCGCGGTTCTGTTCCCAAATGCCACGAAAGCACAACCTGGCCCCGGCCAAAGGGGGTTCTGGTGTCACACGCAAGCCGGCCAGTACCCCACGACCATGTACCAAAGTGCTAACGGGGAGTGGGAACCCTGGATTCGCTGGGCTTCCCATCACTTTACGGGTTCCGGCTACGACCCTCTAACCCGCTGTCGGGAAGTGAGCGGTCGTATGGAAACCTACCGCCGGAATCGCCAGCTTTACTACATCACCGCCGGACGTATGAACGGTGAAAATGTGATTTGCACTGCCAGCCAAGTCAACGGACGGTGTGAAAACTTAATCTATACGCTGCGTCCGGGAGCGGATGTCATTCAAACACTGCAAACTCTTATGGCGTGGCGGGAAGGTCAAGCGGCAACACCCTCTCAGTATGAAAGCGGCCAGGTTCCTTATATTAATGTCGGCGATCGCCTTTACAACGACAATGCCCCGGCGACCACTTCAGCGCCTACACCTCAAACGGCACCTGAACCTGCTGCCATCCCCGCACCTGCACCTCGACCGAGTTCCAATGGCGGTGGAATGCGCGATCTCTAGAGTGAGTTCGTGACGCTCGAACTTGCCTCGGAAACTCTGGAAAAATTCCGTTTGTTTGCCCAGAGTTCTCCAGAACATCAGCCAATTGTCAATCTCGATGCGGCGATCGCCAAACCCTTTCCTCCATGACTCACCGACCCCACCTTGCCAAAATACCGATCGAACTCGTCAGTAGCTTGCTGCTGGCGTTATCCTGGGGTATTTCGGCGGAAGGACTGACCGCACCCGCGATCGACACAGTAGCAAAATTCGGCGATCGCACAGCACAATCGCCGAACACCACTGCGGTAGACGAAACCCAATTGCGGCGTGTAACAGTACGAGTGGTGAGTTCGGACGCGGCGGGATCTGGGGCGATCGTCGATCGATCGAACGATACCTACACCGTCTTAACCAACTGGCACGTTGTCGAAAATCGCCAGAACTTGACCGTTCTCACCCACGACGGCCATCGCCATTCCCTGTCCGTCGAACCAAGACGGATTGCGGGAGTCGATATGGCAGTCGTTCGATTTCGCAGTTCGCGTCAATATCCCGTCGTTCCACTGGCCGAAAACTTGCCGCAGGTCGGCGAAACGGCTTACGCTGCCGGATTTCCCCTGTACGAGCGAGGTGGCGGTCCTATGACGATCGATCGCGGCATCACTAACTTTACCTTGAATGTCGGTGAAGTATCTGTTCTGCTCGATCGACCCCTTCTAGGGGGCTATCAACTTGGCTACACCAACCCTATCGTCGTGGGAATGAGCGGCGGTCCGATTTTCAACGGGCGGGGCGAACTCATCGGGTTAAACGCCCGCACTAGCGGGCGCGATCCCGGATTTGGCGCTTACCAATACCGCGATGGCAGTTCCCCAACCCCTGATGAACTCGAAATCGTGCAATCGTCAAGTCTTGGGGTCCCCATTCACTATTACACCGGCCTGTCCCCGGTGTCTTCAACACCAACCGTTTCTCCGCCACCGCGCAATCCCGCAACCATCGCGCCGCCTGTCGTGCGTCCGCAAACTCCTCTCACTCCAGTTTCTCGCGAACCGCAAACTGTTCGCGACGAAGATCTCAATTCTCTCCAAGAATAAACCTGTCCGGATTTTACCTGACCTCAAACCATGATGAAACGTTTTACACCAATTTTGGGTCTGACCGTCGGAACTGTTCTCGTCGGAACGGCCTTTCCGCAATCGGCTTTCGCTCAAACGGCGCGAGAGGTAGCACGCGTTGCCATTCCCACAACGGTACAAATCAACAACCTTCTCGCCCCGAATAGTGGAGGTTCGGGAGTTATTATCGCGAAAGACGATGAGACTTATACCGTCTTGACCGCCAACCATGTTGTGGCGAATCCCAACTCCGAGTACGAGATCGTAACATCCCGCGAGAACAGTCACACTGTCACCAATGTCATTAATTTAGATTTCGATCCCGAACCCGAACGGGGAATCGATCTGGCGATCGTTCAGTTTGAAAGTGACGAGGACTATCCCATCGCTCCAGTTACGGATTCCGAGGAAGCCACGGTCGGTTCGGGGATTTACATCTCGGGATACCCGCTTCCCGGTACGCCCGGTGAAGAACGGGAGTATAGTTTCACCAACGGGATTATCAGCAACGTTCGGTCTAGTGATGAAGAAGGCTATCTGCTGCGTTACGATGCGGTGACGCGACGGGGGATGAGCGGCGGTCCAGTCTTTGATGTGAGCGGCCGCGTGGTGGGAATTCACGGTCAAGGAGAAACCACTGGGGTAGTGGCCAAAACGTAGTGATTTTGAATTTAATCTCTAGATAAGGTGCTTGTAAAATAGTTGTTTTCTTAAAAGCTTCAAGCAGAACCTTAAAAGGTTATTTGATTGATTGGTTATCTGGCTAGTTATTGTTTTTAGA
>NZ_JAQNCQ010000043.1:0-3328 GCF_028368005.1 Geitlerinema sp. CS-897
GGCGATCGCGCGTTCCATCCAAACGCGATCGCCGGTAAAGCTGACGTTGAGGACGAGGTTGGGAATTCCCGCGTGAAGGCGTTCGTACAACAGCATCCGAATGCGATCGAGGTCGTGGAGTTCGTCGGTAAACTGGTTTTCTGGGGAGACCAGGAAATCGAGATCGATATAAACGTCTCGTCCGAGTTGTTCGATCTTGAGGCGCACGTCTTGATGGGGAATCAGTCTCAGGGGTCGATCGAGGATGCGATGCACTTTCTTTTCTAGCAATCCTTCGACGTGATGACCTAACAGTTGCGTCCAGTTGTGTCGCAACCATTTCCACAATGGCGAGACGGACACCGCCACCATCAGCAAGACTAAAATCGGATCGAGATAGCGCAGGGGTTCGAGAAGGGTGTCTCCGGTGAGAAAGGCTGCACTAAAGGCGATCGTTAAAAACAATCCCATCATTCCGCGATTAAACCAGCGTTTCGCATCGCGATCGACCACAGACAACCCGGTTTTTTCGGCGATTTTTCCCAATCTCGCCGCCCAGTTCGTCCCCACGATGGCCACGATCGCACCGTAACCGAGGGCGATACCGGAATCGATCGGGCGGCCACCAGAGGCGATCGTCACTAACGCCAACGCCGCCGCCAACGCCAACACCGCCAACTCGATCGCACTCTGCACGACGTTTAACATCAGTTCGAGGGTGTCTTGGGAGAGGGCGATCGCATCGCCCTCGGGATTTTGAAATTGTCGATCGAGTCGCCGTCGCAACTGTGCGAATACTGCGTCTACCAGCGCTCGCGCCCCGTCGAGTAAAACTGCGTTCGAGGCGGTCAGCAACGCAAACAAACCCCCCAACGCCGCGATTCCAAGACTTCCCCGAAACACCAGCGTCAACGCTTGAGGGTCGAAGGTTCGGGTATCGTTCGATCGTTGCGGAGGCATAGTGACGGTGAAGTGAGGCCAGAGGTGAAGCGCAAAGTCTTGAGAAAAATTCCCTTCTACGGAAATTCTAACATCGCGGTTTGAGACCGACCGCTACGGACGAAAAATCGTCGCAACACCCCGAAATCGATCCGAAAACGGGAACGAGAGAGTATGGTGGACAAAATCGATCGAATTTGCTGTGACCCTCTAGCTATGTCCGAATTGAACTGTGAAACTTGTCCCGTCTGTAAGGTGAAAATCCAAAAACTCCCGATGGGCGATCGCGTGTTGTTTTCCTTCGGCGCACCGGGAACCCGCGAAATGTTGTGGAAACGAGTCTGTCAACATACCCAAGACCGTCGGTGTATTAATCGAGAATTAAACGCAAAATAACCTCGTCTTCTGCCTCGAGAAGATACTCAAAAAGACCTAAGACGCCGTTCGTGCCTGAGATGTGGCGATCGGCGATCGCCCCCTTTCGACTTATACAACTAATATGTTTTTTAAAGCATAACTTATGTTAAAAATGTGTAACAATAAGAGACGAATAAAGAAAAACCGTATAGTAAGAGAGGTCATCGTATGGTCGTAGCAACCGCCGCTCCTACCCAAAAACGCCTCACGATGCAAGTCGAAGCGATCGCCGCCGACACGACGGCCATTCGATCGCTCGATTGGGATCGCGATCGATTCGATATCGAATTCGGCTTGCAAAACGGAACGACCTATAACTCCTTCCTCGTGCGCGGCGATAAAATCGCCCTGGTCGATACCTCCCATGAAAAATTCCGACAACTTTATCTCGATACCCTCAAAGGGGAAATCGATCCCGCGAACATTGATTATCTCGTTATCAGCCACACCGAACCCGACCACAGCGGCTTAGTCCGAGACGTATTGGAACTGGCCCCCAACGCCACGGTCGTAGGTGCGAAAGTGGCGATTCAATTCCTCGAAAACCTGATTCACCGTCCGTTCGATCGCCTGGTGGTGAAAAACGGCGACACCCTCGACCTCGGAAACGGTCACGTACTGGAGTTTGTCAACGCCCCCAACCTGCACTGGCCCGACACCATCTTCAGTTACGATCGCCACACCCAGGTCATGTTCACCTGCGACGCCTTCGGAATGCACTACTGTTCCGATGCGACTTACGACGAAGACCTCCACAAAATCGAACCGGACTTCCGCTTCTATTACGAATGCTTGATGGCCCCGAACGCGCGATCGGTCATTTCCGCCATGAAGCGCATGAAGAAACTGGGCGACATCACCACCATCGCCACCGGACACGGGCCGCTGTTGCGCCACCACGTCGGCGAACTCACTGGACGCTATTGGAATTGGAGTAACGAAAAAGCCCAAGCCGAAACCACCGTCGCCGTCTTTTACATCTCCGATTACGGCTACAGCGATCGCCTCTCCCAAGCGATCGCCCACGGTATCACTAAAACCGGCGTCGCCGTAGAAATGACGGACTTAAAAACCGCCGATCCTCAAGAAGTCCACGAAATTGTAGCTCGCAGCGCAGGAATCGTCCTGGGAACCCCTCCGGCTTCTGGCGACGTAAGCAAAGCCACCCTCGACGCGGTGAGTACCATTTTCGCCGCCGCCAAAGACAAGCAAATTGTAGGAATCTTCGAGTGTTACGGCGGAGACGACGAACCCATCGACCCGTTGGTGACGAAATTCCGCGATTTGGGAATTAAAAACGGTTTCGCCCCCATCCGGATCACCGAAACTCCCTCCGAAGCTACTTACCAACTCTGTGAAGAGTCGGGGACGGACATGGCGCAACTGCTGACCCGCAAAGACGCCATTAAAAAAATGAAAGCCCTCGACAGCGACCTCGACAAAGCATTAGGTCGTCTGTCCGGCGGACTGTACATCATCACCGCCCAAAAAGGGGAAGTGGCCGGTGGAATGTTGGCGTCCTGGGTCTCGCAAGCCAGCTTTAAACCTCTGGGATTGACGATTGCGGTGGCGAAAGACCGAGCGATCGAATCGTTGATGCAAGTGGGCGATCGCTTCGTTCTCAACGTCCTCGAAGAAGGGAACTACCAGCATTTGATGAAGCACTTCTTAAAGCGATTCCCCCCCGGCGCCGATCGCTTTGAAGGCGTGAACACCCAACCGACGAACAACGGTTCGCCCATTCTCGCCGACGCCTTGGCGTATCTCGAATGTACTGTTGTCAGCCGCATGGACTGTTCCGACCACTGGATCGTTTACAGCAGCGTCGATAACGGTCGCGTTTCCAACCCCGAAGCCCGAACCGCCGTCCACCACCGAAAAGTCGGAAACCACTATTAACAGTCACCAGTCACCAGTCACCAGTCACCAGTGAGGGGATGATGAGGTGATGAGATGAGGAGGGAAAACCATTGAAAATTTCTCCCCCTCTCCC
>NZ_JAQNCQ010000044.1:0-35948 GCF_028368005.1 Geitlerinema sp. CS-897
TCGATCGCGCGATCGACGCATCTTACAACTGATAAAAATTACAGACTAAAACTGACCCACTCATGAAACGATTCAAATATTTTTGGATGGGTATCGCGAGCGCAGTCGTGGCGATCGTCGTCGGCTGCACCGCTCAACCCGACGTTCCCGAGACTCCCTCAGCCGCCACCGACACAGGAAACGGCGAACAGGTGGTCAACCTGTACTCGTCCCGCCACTACGACACCGATCGCAGCCTCTACGAGAACTTTACCGAACAAACCGGAATCGAAGTGAACCTCGTCGAAGCCAAAGGAGACGAACTCATCGAACGCATCAAGAGCGAAGGCGTCAACAGCCCAGCAGACGTTTATATTACCGTCGATGCAGGGATGTTGTGGCGAGCGCAAGAAGCGGGAATTTTACAACCCGTCGAGTCGGAAATCCTCGAAAGCAAAGTTCCCGAGAACCTGCGCGATCCCCAAGGTCACTGGTTCGGACTCTCCAAACGCGCTCGCGTCATCGTGTATAACAAAGACGCCGTCGATCCCAGCGAACTTTCGACGTATGAAGATTTGGCCGATCCCAAATGGGAAGGGAGATTGGTGATTCGATCGTCGAACAACATTTACAACCAATCTTTAGTCGGTTCCCTTTTAGCCGCCGATGGAGAAGAAGCCACCGAAGAATGGGTTAAAGGGGTGGTTGAAAACTTCGCGCGTCCCCCCGAAGGAAACGATACGGCGCAAATTCGCGCGGTTGCGGATGGTTTGGCCGATATCGCCGTGGTCAACAGTTACTACGTGGCGCGGTTGGCGAACTCTGACGATCCCGAAGATCGAGCGATCGCCGAAAAAATCGATATGTTCTTCCCCAACCAAGACGGACGGGGAACTCACGTCAACATCAGCGGTGCGGGAGTCGTCGCAAACGCGCCCCATCCCGAGAACGCAGTGAAGTTTATCGAATATCTCGTGAGTCCCGAGGCGCAGACGGTGTTTGCAAAGGGAAATAACGAATTTCCCGTGGTGGAAGACGCCGAGTTAGACAATCCGTTTTTGGAAAAATACAGCGATTTCAAAGAGGATTCCCTCAACGCGGGAATTTTCGGGAAAAACAACGCTGAAGCCCTCATGATTATGGATCGCGCGGGTTGGAAGTAATCGCGTGATGGGGAGACGATCGGATGGGGAGATTTTCTCCCTTGTCCCCTTTTACAGTGAACAGTCAACAGTCAACAGTCAACAGTGAGCAGTTAAGACAGTTGACAGTTTCTCCTTTGTCTCCCTTGTCCCCCTCTGACTTAAACTGTCGGTTCCAACACCAAATTCTGAGGTTCAGGCGTTTTCCGGCGAGAGGCGACGGGCATCCGCCAGCCCGTACCGAAAGCGCGATCGGTGATTTTTAGACCCGGTGGGGCTTGACGGCGTTTGAACTCTGCCCGCGAGACTAGGCGAACGACGCGATCGACCGTAGCGCGATCGTGGCCCGCCGCCGCAATCTGTTCCGCACTCTGATGTTCGTGAATCAACCGATGCAAAATATCATCCAGTTCGTCGTAGGGCGGTAGCGAATCGCTGTCCGCTTGACCCGGCTTGAGTTCCGCACTCGGCGGCTTGATCGGAACGTTTTCGGGGATCGCTTCCCGCCCCGGTTCCCGACGGTTCAACCAGCGACACAGACTGTACACCCGCGTTTTCGGCACATCGGAAATTGCCGCCAGTCCGCCATCCATATCGCCGTAGAGGGTGCAATATCCCACCGCCATTTCCGACTTGTTCCCTGTCGATAACAGCAAATGGCCGAACTTGTTCGAGATCGCCATTAACAGCGTGCCGCGAATCCGCGATTGCAAGTTTTCCTCCGTCACATCCGGTTCCGTTTGCACGAACAACTCCGACAGCGTGTCCTCGAAGCTGTCCATCACTGTCTGAATGCCCAAATGATGAGTTTTCAAGCCGAGATTTTCCGCCAACTTCAAGGCATCCTCAACCGACGCTTTCGAGGTATAGGGCGACGACATCAACACCCCTAAAACGTTTTCGCTTCCCAAGGCTTCCGCCGCCAACGCCGCCACCAACGACGAGTCGATACCGCCACTCAAGCCGAGAACGACTTTGGAAAAGCCGCATTTGCGAACGTAGTCGCGCAGTCCCAACACCAACGCCGACCAAATTTCCGCTTCCGCACAGTCGGCTTGAGGTACGACGTTCGCCGAGTCAAACCGTCCCGACTTAAAGTCCAACACTTGAAAATCCGTTTCGCAGTGATTCGCCCGAAACGTCAGTTCGCCGTCGGGGTTAAATGCGATACTGCTACCGTCGAAAATCAGATCGTCGTTGCCCCCCACCTGGTTGACGTAGAGAACCGAGGTATTGTAGCGAGTCGCGACGTGACGCAACATGGACTCGCGAAGCTTCTGTTTCCCGAGGCTGTAGGGAGAAGCGGACAGATTGACGATGAGATCGACCCCAGCTTGGGCGAGATCGGCGATCGGATTACAGGGATAGTGGCGTTTTCCCCAAAATTCCTCGTCGTTCCACAAATCCTCGCAAATCGTCACGCCGATTTTGTAAGCGTGTCCGTTGTCTGACAACAGTTCCGGTAGCGTAAAGAAGTTACTTTCACCGTGGGGTTCAAAATAGCGGTGTTCGTCGAATACGTCGTAAGTGGGTAACAGTCGCTTGTGGTAATACTCTCGAATTTTGCCGTCTCGCAGACGGGCAATGCTGTTAAAGAGGGGTTTTCCCCCTTCGGCGTAGGCGTCCGGGTTGGGGGTGACGGTTCCCACTAACACGGTCAGTCCGGTTGGAATGTCTCGGGCGAGATGGTGCAGTTGCGTCTCCATCGCTGCGATAAAGCTGGGGTCGAGGAGTAAGTCGCGAGGGGGATAGCCGCAGAGGGACAGTTCCGGTGTCAGCAGCAGCGACGCCCCTCGTTCGGCGGCACTGCGGGCGGCGTCGAGGATGGATTGGGCGTTGTCGATGAGGTTGCCGACGGTGGGGTTGAGTTGGGCGATCGCGATCTTCATGGCTGCGTCACGGAAGGTTTCCAAAAAGTTTAATGGTTTTTCTGAGATCGATTGGAAGTTGTACGGAACGTGGGATTTTTTACCACAGAGACACAGATAACACAGAGAGGGTTTTGCAACGTTCGGGGAAACTGTAGCTTTGAGAGGAGGATGGAGCGATCGCTCTTCAAACGGCTGCTTCCCGCGATAGTTTGTCCGCCAGACGGGTGGTTTCGGGCAAGCGATAGCGCGGGGTACATTGGAGGGTATAGTCGATCGCACCCTTGAGGCTGATGCGATGACCGACGGATACGAAAACGGGGTTGACATTCGATCGCGTTCGCAACACGACGCCGATTTCTTCTCCTTGGTGGTACAGAGACACCCAATTTCCCCGTTCGCTGGGGACGGGGTCGTAGGTTCCCACGAGTCGAGATTTAGCGACGCCGATGGTGGGAATGTCGGTGAGAACCCCCAGATGACAGGCTAAGCCAAACCGTCGCGGGTGAGCGATGCCCTGGCCGTCGCAGAGAATTAAATCGGGGAGTGTTTTGAGTTTGTCCAAGGCTTGTAAAATCGGCGGAATTTCGCGAAACGACAGGAAGCCGGGAACGTAGGGAAACGGGTTTGGGTAGCGATCGATCTGACGTTCGAGCAGTTCGAGTTCGGGAAAACTCAATACCACCACCGCCGCTTGAGATGTATCGGTGTCTTTGTCGTAACCCACATCGACCCCGGCAACTGTCCGAACTGTTCCCAGGCGATCTTCGGTTACGACGAGCGATCGCAGTTGGCTTTGGATTTGTTTGGCACGATCGATCGACAGTTGCCAAGGATGAGCGTGTTGAAGAGAAAGCGGCATTTTAAAATACTCTAAAAAAACAATTTCGATTTTTATTTTTTTGATTTACTCTGTTTTAAACACTCAAAAAAAGCCTAAATAAACACCATAGGTTTGTCTTGTAACGGCTCGAATGCTTCAAAATCAAAGCGATATAAACTTGCCGGTCGTCCCGCACCTCTGGACACTTTAATTCCCGTATCTGATAGAATACCTAACTTTAAAAGACGCGATCGAAAATTTGAATAGTCCGAAAAATTTTCGCCCAAAACTGCTGTATATAACTGATACAGTTCGTTGAGCGTAAACGCTTCCGGTAACACCTCAAACGCAACCGGACTGTATTCGAGTTTGTTTCGCAAGCGACGATAGCCGTACTGCACGATGTCGTTGTGGTCGAAGGCCAGTTTCGGCACGTCGTCGAGGGGATACCAAGCGATATCGCGGGCATCTTCAGCAATGAGCTGTGCCTCTTCATGTTGTACCAGGGCAAAATAACTTACGGACAAATAGCGCACGCCGAAGCGATCGGGGGCTTCGCGGGGATCGCGTCCCGGCCCACCGAACGTATAAAGCTGTTCTAAATAGAGATTTTGCACGCGGATTTTCTCAGCTAGCACCCGATAGGCGGCATCTTCGAGGGATTCTCCCCGCCGCACCAGCGTCCCTGGCAAACTCCACTGTCCCGTTGCCGTATCCCCTCGCCGCCGCACTAACAACACCAACACGCGACTTTCTGCCACATCGACGGAAAAAATCGCGTTATCGACACCGACCTTAAAATCTGCCAGTTCGGGGGCTGCCCGTTCGGAGGAGAGAGCTAGAGCATCGGCATTATCTTGCTCTCCACACTGTTCCATATGCGTCTCCTGATGATGTTTTTCGAGTGGTGCGCGATCTTCGGTGAAGAGCTAAGCGTGTAGAGTGAAGCGTTAAAGAGGAATTCCCACTCTACACTCTGCCCTCTGCACTCTACCCCGATAAGCACGCCCCCTACGATTGCGATTCGACCCAGTTAAGCGTAGAGTTTCTCGCGATCGATATAGGCTTCGACACTAGGCGGAACCGTGTCGGAATCGCGACTTTGACGGTACTTCGTCGAAGAGACGTCCGGCGCGTGTAAATCCGCCACTTCTACTCGAGCGATTTGTCTTAATTGTTCCATGTCTGCCGCTTCGATGGGCGCTCCCGGTCGGGGAATCACGAGCAGCGTTACCAATTCCAGCAACTCGTCCACGCGATACCACTGAGGCAGTTGCGAGATCAAATCCGACCCGATGACGAGGGTGAGATCGGCAGTTTGCCATAACGCCCGAGCTGTTTTGACGCTGGTAAGGCTGCGGGCGCTGCTCAGTTCCGGGTACACCTCCACATTTTGACAGCGTCCGGAGTCGGCATCTTCGAGCTGTAACTCTTCAATAGTCAACCCCAGCATGGCCGCCCGGTGTTCGAGGGGGGTTTGGTGGGATTTGAAGGGATTGTCCGACGCCCAAACGGCCACGCGATCGAACCGCTCGGACAACCAGCGTAAAATGGTTCGGTGCGCGACACTCGGCGGGTCGGCACTGGTGCCGAACAGGGCGATACGAGGTGCAGTGGAGGGAGGATGGGTCATTGGGATTACAAATTTGATAAGGCTTGCGACACCTTGTCGGTGAGGTCGTCTAATGCTGCCGAAACGCGCACTTCGGGGGGCTTCGGCTCGAGGATGTTCCGAGCGTCGCGGGGTAACATGGCGACGTTGGCGGTGGTTCGTTTGGAAATAGATTCTAAGGAATCCAACGGTTTGAGGATTTTGCCGTCTTTGACGACGAGTTCGAGGAGCGGTTTTTCTCCGTCTTTGGCAGCCTCGTCGCTTAAGGTTAAGCGATCGCCGACCCACTGTCCGTTGTCGATGCGACGAAATACCTGTTTGCGACCGGGATAGGTTTGTTTGCCGCTGGATTTTTTCATCACGGGAACGCTATCGACTTCGACGAGTTTGTACACGCCGTTGAGAGCTTCCCCAGACACGAGTTTGGTACCGACGCCGTAGCCGTCGATAACGGCACCGTCGGCCAGCAATCGGGCGATTTCCCACTCGTCCAAGTCGCCGCTGGCAAAGATGGGAATGTCGGGGAGGATCGATCGCACCTCTTTCGACAACGCCGCAATGTCCCCGGAGTCGATGCGGACACCGTGCAAGTCCATCTCTCCGGTTTCGAGACGATGGGCGATTTGACGGGCGGCGGCCACCGTATCGTAAGTGTCGATGAGGAGTGGCGCACCGGGGAAGTGGTGGTGAAAGGCCGTAAACGCATGGGATTCGCTACCTTCCATCGCTCGCAAAGCTTGCACCAGGGAATGCGCCATCGTTCCGGTGGGTTTGCGCCCCAGTTTGAACGCCGCCAACACGTTAGAGGTGGAGTTAAACCCTGCTGCAATGGAGGCTCGGGCAGCAAACAGAGAGGCTTGGGGGCTAAACGCCCGTCGCGTCCCAAACTCGAGCAAGAGCGCCCGTTCTCCGGCTACGTCGCGAATGCGAGCGGCTCGCGTGGCGATGAGGCTTTGGGTGTTGATGACGTTGAGAACGTAAGTTTCGAGGAGTTGCGCTTGCCAGAGGGGGGCTTCGACGCGTAGTAAGGGTTCGTTAGCAAAGACGGCCGTTCCTTCGGGAACTGCCCAAACGTTACCGCTAAAGCGCATTTCAGCCAGGGTTTCCCAAAAGCGATCGCTCGCTTGGGAAAAAATTCCCGTTCCTTTGAGGGTTTCGATTTGTTCCTGGCTAAAGCGCAAGTTTTCGATATATTCGATCGCCTGTTCGAGTCCCATCGCAATGAGATATCCGAAGCGATCGGGCAATTTGCGAACGAACAACTCGAAACTGGCCTGTTGTTGTTCTAACCCCTCACCGATATAGCAAGCCGCCATCGTGAGTTGATAGAGATCGGTTAACAAGCTGTAGTCTGCCGGAGAGACGTTGAGCCGTCGATCGTCAGTGGTTAAAGATTGAGTAGAAGTCATGGCTCGAAACTTGGGTACGGCAAGAGAACGCTCCTCGTTACGAGCGTTCGGCGTGGGGTTAGTCGAAATGTGCGAAAGAACTCCGTTCCGCGTTGCGATCGCGAAGCGATTTTTAAGCGGTTACGGTAATTATAGTGAAAATTACCAAAATTGGTTAATCGGTTATCGACCCGCGATCGAGGGCGGTTAACCGAATCTCTGATGAGGGGATGAGGAGGAAGACAAGGACACCTGTGGAGTCGGTGCGTGACGGGTTGGCCGGTAAGGCACAATATTTCTCCTATCTTTAGGTCACGCGCCCTTGTATGTTGGCGGTGTACATTGGCGGTGCGTGACAAAGCGATCGGTCTCAGGATTTACACCCTATTTTTCGAGTCACGCACCCTACGACTTCACTGTTCTCTCTTCACTGAAAAAGGGCGCTCTCTGAGGAGGAGAACGCCCGACCGTGCATCGTCGAACCTGTGGAGACTGTGTTGGGTCGATCGCAGCTTGAGAAACTAGCACCCTTAGCGGAGAAGACTCGTCAACACCTCGTCAGCATCGACGGTTTGTCCTTGCAAGTCCATCAATTCTGCAAACGCCATCCGTTGCTCGACAGACATCGTCTCGCGAATTTCCATGATGCTGTCGAAGCGGAGGTCGTAGATATCCTCGCGCAGATTTTCCACCACTTTACGCTGACGGCGAATTTGACGGTTCGACGCATCGCCGATGGTCATCTCTTGCAGTTCGCGGCGAGCTTCGTCGAGTTGACCTTGCAAGCGAGAGTTTTCGGCCAGGTAACGTTGGCGAATCGAGGCAATATCGCTTTCTTGCTCGTTCGTCAGTTGAATTTCGTCGCGCCAATCCTGCTCTTGCGTCGGCGAATCGATTTCTTTATCGTCTTCGTTTGGCGTTGTCGGACGGTCGGCGATATTATCTGACTGTTGTGCTAAGGCGCTCAAGCTGAGGTCGTTCGTGAGATAGACGTGACCGAGGGTACGACCTTGATAGGTTCGTTTGGCGAAACGCCAGCCGGGGTTTAAGTCGATGCGGGCGAAATCGCGGGTGTATCCAGTCCGTCCGAGTTCGAGCGTCGGTTGGTTGGGACGGAACGGAACTCCCATGAGAACGATATCGTCACCGCGACGGACGACGCGCAGGCTGTACTGAATGCCTAAGTCTTGTCCGCCAACGCGAATCGAGTAACCGTTGCTATCGGTAGAGCGTCCGCAGATTCCTGTAAAGTCGAAGTTCAACAGTAACGGATCGACGACGGTAGGATTCGCACCGCTTTCAGACCAGCAAGGACGAGAACTCGCTTGCTGTTCGATGACGAGGAGTTGATGGCGTCCGGTGTCGCCGACGGGTGCGGCGACGGCGACGAAGTCCCGTTGGCGGACTTCTTGTTGTCCGAACAGTGCGGCTTCGGCGGGTTTGGGGGTGAAGGTCGCCCCCAAACCGATGGTAGATAGAGCGAGCGTCGAGAGAGCGGCGACTTTAAGAGGAAAAGCGGTTTTCATGGTGTGTGTTCCTGAGTCAGCGATGAGGGTTTGCGTCGTATGGTTTTATTGTGGCGATCGCCTTGGGGGTCTGAGTTTGAATCGGTTCTACTTCTACAACTGTCCACTGGTTAATGTGACAGTTTACTGTTCGGTAAATTGCGATCGGTTCGAGGCGTAAAATTTCGGTTTTTTCTAAAATCGACGCGAGGAAACGCGATCGCACGTCAACGTCCGATCGATTTGAGCGATCGAGACCAGTCTCGATCCGAAATCAGCTATATCTGGCAATTCTCGAACGAGACTGCTCTGTCCGAACTACAGCAACACCGCCTCTTTTGTCTAAAGCGATTTGAGGAAAACACAAACGAGGAGGCGTTGCAGTTCGAGCGTTATTTGGAGTTGGTTAAAGTTTTCGAGAGACCCACGGCGATCGCCTGAAATCTATCTGAATTTTTGACGATAAAACGGCTTTTCTTCTCCCCAAATTCGGCAGAGCATTGGGGGATGAGAACGTGAGAAATCGACGATCTTGAGTACCGTGAGAGTTCTCTCTATCGGACGGAGTGAAGCTCAACGTCCTAACCCGGCCACTGTTGGGTGTTGGGAGTCGCTCCAGCCTAGCCTATCCGAGCGACTATCTCTGGCAGAACCCAAAAATCGCAAAAAAAATCGCAAAAAACTCTTGACACCCCCTAGCGGGGTTGTTACTATAGTTAACGCGGACGCGATGGGGCGTCGCCAAGCGGTAAGGCAGCGGGTTTTGGTCCCGCCATTCGGAGGTTCGAATCCTTCCGCCCCAGCTCCTAACTTTAACTTTTTTGGCCTTCGGGACGAGGGTTTTCCGCCTATCGCCAGAATATAAAACTCGTTATCTTTCGGGATAGAAAGCCATTCTTTGGGTAGGAAGCCACTATTGTAATCTTTGATTCAATAGCGGTAGTTCACCTTCATATGTTAAAAGAAAGAGGCAGTTTTAGCGCTGCCTCTTATTCTTTTTTTACATACTGCTGTTGAGATTGAAGAAAATATCAACTTAAAGGGAAGTTCGATCTTCAAAAGTTCGCGATCGAGATCGTTCTAACCCTTAAAACCGTTACAACTGACCGCAAATTCAATACCGCCGCACGTTCGGATTTACTTTCGGCTCTTTCTGATGCGCTCGATAGGCGACTTCCTGTTGAAGTTGCTGGCGTCCGTTGCGAATGACTCGCATCATATCGCTGAGTTGCTGTTCGATATTCCGCAACACGCGATCGGCGTACTCGTCGGCTCCGGCTTCAATTTGTTCGGCTTCAGCCAAGGCGCGAGCGCGAACCTCTTCGAGTTCCTGTTGCGCCTGACGCTGCATCTGTTCGATTTCGGCGATCGCCCGTTCTCGAGCGACTTCACAATCGGCTTGAACTTGTTGGCGCAAGCGATCGGCTTCCACCTTCGCCTGTCGGACTAAGCCCATTTCATCGAGAATACTGGCGGCTTGCTGTTCCGCCGCGTCCACAATTTCTCGTCCGTACTGTTCCGCTTGGCGGAGAATCTCGTCTTTTTGCCGAATCACCTCTTCGGCTTCCTGAAACGCCGCCGGAAGGTTGAGACGAATCGCGTCGAGAATATCGAGAAGCGGTTCCTCGTCTACCAGCGTCCGCCCCGTAAACGGAATGCGGGGACTGTCGAGAATCGCTTCCTCGAGTCGGTTGAGCGCCTGCTGAACGTTGACGCTGCCTTGATTAGCTCCCTCTTGGCGTTGTTCGGGCGCTACAGTTTGGGCGGGTTCGCCTTGAGGTTGGGGGCTGTCTGATTTGGGGTCGATCCCGGCTGAGTCCTGGCGTAACATCGATAAATCTCTATGGCAACAGGTTGAGGAACGAAGCGATCGACAGAGCCGCCGAAGCGAGCGATCTCTTTGACCACGCTACTGCTGAGGAAACTGTATTCGTTGCTCGTCGCCAAAAAAACCGTTTCGATCGCTTCAGATAAGGTTTTATTGGTGTGAGCCATTTGCAGTTCCATCTCGAAGTCCGATAAGACTCGCAAGCCACGCAGTAACACCGTCGCTTGTTGGATGTGGGCGTAGTTGACGGTCAAACCATCAAAACTATCGACTTCGAGGTTACTCAGGTGCGAGGTACTCGCCCGAATGAGACGCATCCGATCTCGAACGCCGAATAGTGGATTTTTATTGGGATTTGTTACCACGGCAACAATCACTTTGTCAAACAAACGACACCCTCGCTCGATAATGTCGAGGTGGCCGAGGGTGATCGGATCGAAACTGCCGGGGTAAATGGCAACGACGTTTTCACGCTTGTAAGGCATGAGAGCGGAACTGAAACTTATTGCTATTGTACACGCCCGTTTTTAGTGAATTTATGGAGACGGCGCGATCGAAGCGTCTTTTTCAAAGGCTTCGCACAAGCGATCGGGACTAAACGCCCCCACTTCCGTCACGATCGCCGTAATCAAGTCGGCTGGCGTCACGTCGAAAGCAGGGTTGTAAAAGTCTGCCCCAACGGGAACCAGGCGCGTGTTACCGATTTGATAGATTTCTGAGGGATCGCGTTCTTCAATAGGAATTTGGCTACCGTCGCCGAGGCTTAAGTCAACCGTCGATCGCGGGGCGGCCACGAAAAAGGGAATATCGTGCGCTTTGGCCACCAACGCGAGGCTGTAAGTCCCAATTTTGTTGGCGGTGTCGCCGTTGGCGGCGATGCGATCGGCACCGACTACGACAGCATCCACCATACCCTGCTTCATGCAGTGTGCCGCCATGCTGTCGGTAATCACCGTCACGGGAATTCCATCTTGCAAACATTCCCAAGTGGTCAGTTTTGCCCCTTGCAAGCGAGGGCGAGTTTCGTCGGCGTAGAGGCGTTCGAGGCGATTCGCCGTTTGCGCCGATCGCACCACGCCGAGGGCGGTTCCGTATCCCGCCGTCGCCAAAGCGCCCGCGTTACAGTGAGTTAACAAGCGCAGTTTTTCCGGGGTTTGGGGCAACACCTCCAACCCGCGATCGCCGATCGCTTGACAAGTTTGCAAATCTTCGCGATTGACGGCGTGAGCAGTTTCGAGGAGAATTTGTCGCACTTCTTCGACGGAACCAGGGGTTTCTTTGGCGACCTTCAACATACGCTCGATCGCCCAGAATAAATTAACCGCTGTCGGTCGCGTTTCCCGCAACATCTGTCCGATGGCTTCGAGACGTTCGAGAAACGCCGTGCGATCGCGGGTATCGATTTCCCGCGCCCCCAGATACATCCCGTAAGCAGCAGCGACGCCAATGGCGGGCGCCCCCCGCACGATCATCGTTTTAATCGCCACCGCCATATCGTCGCTGCGGCGAATTTCAACTTGGGTGTATTCCCGAGGTAAGCGGTTTTGGTCGATGAGGGCGACGCGATCCTCGCGCCAAACAACGGGGTACAACATAGTAATTCGATAATTCGATAAGCGGATTGGACAACAAACCGTCAACAGAAACCCAGAGTCGTGACGTTTCGCTTCCCATCATCGCATTCTTGCATCACTTCATCATGTTGACATCCTCCCCGACCCGCTTCGCTGAGGTCGGGGATTCCCAAACCTCACGATTTGGGTTTCTGTTTCCTTCCCTTACGGGTTTTTCGCAACTAACTGCCCTCTAGACTCGTGTCCTTTGGGTCTTCGTTCTCTCGGAGCTTGCATCCGAGAGCTGCGAAGACTGCGTCTTACGTCCGCTCCACAGACTGACACGGCGTGTCCCGCCGCCAAAAGGTTCTTCGCGGCGTTGAGGTCTCGGTCGTGGTGCGTCCCACATTCAGGACAAGTCCACTCTCTAACGCTCAACGGCAACGATTCGACGATATGTCCACAGTGTCCACATCGTTTACTACTCGGAAACCACTTGTCTACCTTGACGAGAGTTCTGCCATACCACTGACATTTGTAGTCCAGTTGGTTAACGAACTCGCCCCAAGCACAATCCGAGATGTGTCGGGCAAGTTTGGGGTTCTTCACCATGTTCTTGACCGACAAGTCCTCGACCACAATCGTTTGGTTCTCACGAACGAGTCGAGTACTCAGCTCTCTTGGTGCGCGTTCCCTAGCGGAGGGGCTGTGTGCGGAACCTGCGTCCGCACCCTGTAAGCCCCGTCCGTGCGACGGCGCGGGGTCGCACCGCTTATGCAGATAGTCTGTCCGAGAATCGGTAATCTTGGCGTAAATCTTCGCCACTTTCCGACGCGCTTTCTCCTGGTTCTTCGAGTCCTTCATCTTACGAGAAAGAGCCTTTTGAGCGCGTCGCAAACGCTTGTAATGTTGGTTGAAATGTCGGGGATTGGTAATCTTCTCGCCATCAGAGGTGACGGCCAAAGAGTTAATCCCCACATCGACGCCGATGGATTTCTCGGTTGTGGGAAGAGGCTTAACGGTGTCGTCTTCGACCAACAACGAAACGTGCCAGCGTCCCGAGGGGTCGAAACGGATGGTAACAGTCGAAGGTTCGGCTCCTTTGGGAAGCTGACGGCTCCACCGGATGTTGAGGGGTTCGCTAGATTTAGCAATCCACAACTGTCCGTCTTTCCAACGAAAGGCAGAACGAGTCAACTCCGCACTGCCACCATTCCGTTTCTTTTTAAACTTGGGATATTTGGCACGTTTGGCGAAGAAATTGGCGAACGCTTTTTGAAGGTGTCGCAATCCCTATTGGAGGGGAACGCAGCTCACGTCATTGAGAAACTGCAACTCCTCTTCCTGTTTCCATTGCGTCAACATCGACGAGGTTTGAGCGTATCCAATCCGTTCTTGTCGTTCGTACCACGCCTCGGTTCGGGCATCCAAGGCTTTGTTGTAAACCAGACGAACGCAACCGAGCGTCCGATGCAGGAGGTGTTCCTGTTCGGGGGTCGGGTAAAAACGGTATCGGAACGCTCTGAGTACCATGCCTCACATATTAACATTTTAACTGTAAACCCACCAGTGGAGGTGCGTCGTTCCTCCACGATTCGGCTATCGCCTGAAATCGGGGTCTCCCGACGCGATTTTTGATGAGTGTGGTACATGACACGGTAACGTCATGTCGATCTGACAACGGGCAAGATTTTCTCGGGGGTGGGTTGACAGGTAGCGGTGCGCCTCTTTCAGGGAAGAGTTAAGAGTTTCTAGGGCGTGTTATCAATTAAAAGAGTTGACAAAGAGAGAAACATGGGTAGTCTGCTGTCGGTCCGCTCAAGTTTCTCGAAACCCTTATAACACGGCGCTACGCTCTACGTGACGACCAATGGGAACGTATCAAAGGGAGTTATCAATTATGGAATGCAGGTCGATCGCTGGCAGAATACGGCTCGGGAAATGATGCGTTGAGCCAAGCGAGAGGGGCGAACTCGACGAAAACGTAATGCCAGAGAACCCCAGCATTTCGGAAATGCCAGGGTCCTGGAAAGCTTATCAAAATTAATATTGATTAAAGAATCAACTTGGTAAATATATAAAAATCGTATAAGAATACAAATATTGTAAAACGAATTTCCCCCCAAGTCAAGGGGGGAGGTGGCGGCGGTGCTTTCAAGTTGCTAAAAATCGCGAAAACCGCCAAAAAACGACCTTAAACCTTAAACCGCCAAAGCGTGCTGTTTCAAATCTGCGGCGGTGGCGACTCGTCCGAACAAGTCGTAAGCGTCCGCATCTGTCACCATCACGGGAACCATCGAACCCAACTGCGCCGAACCTTCAATGTAAATTACGCCGTCCACGTCAGGGGCGAAACGAGCAGAACGCCCGATGAGTTGTCCGGTGCGGGGGTTGGCTTCTTCAATTAACACATCGACAACTTTCCCGATTTGCGCCTGGTTACGTTTGAGGGAAATCGGCTGTTGGACGGACATCAGGATATCGCGCCGTTCGTCCATCACCTCTTGCGGCACTTGGTTTTCCATGGAGAACGCAGGGGTTTCCTCTTCTGGGGAGAAGGTGAAGACGCCGACGTGATCGAATTCGTGACGCTGTACGAACTCCACTAAATGCTGGAAATGTTCCTCCGTTTCCCCAGGGAAGCCGACGATGAACGTGGTTCGCATGACGGCTTCGGGGAGTTCGGCTTTAATGCGATCGAGAATGGCATCGTTGACGCGCCCTTGCCAGGGACGGTTCATCGATTTGAGAATGTCAGGGTGGGAATGCTGTAGCGGTAAGTCTAAATAGGGGATGACGTTGGGGGTTTCGCGGATGGCGTCGATAACCTCTGCGGTGACGCCTGTGGGATAGGTGTAGTGCATGCGAATCCAGGGAACCTCTATTTTTCCGAGTTCCCGCAGCAATTCGGCGAGTTTGGGTTTTCCGTATAAATCGACGCCGTAGTTGGTGGTAATCTGCGAAATCAATACCAACTCTTTCACCCCTTGGGCGGCGAGTTGTTCGGCTTCGGCGACGATGGACTCGATCGCACGCGATCGCTGGTTGCCCCGCAAATGGGGAATAATACAAAAGGCACAGCGGTAATCGCAGCCTTCGGCAATCCGCAAATAGGCGACGCCCTCGTTGGTGGTTCGGTAGCGAGGGGTAGACTCGTCGGCGATATACGTCGGTTCGGCGGAAATTTCTTTGACGCGCTCTCCGGCTTCGGCGCGTTTGACGACATCTACAATTTTGTTATAGTCCCCGGTTCCCACCACGGCAACCGCTTCGGGAATTTCGGCTAACAACTCCTCTTGGAAGTGTTGCGCCATGCAGCCGGTGATAATAATTTTTTTGTTCTCTTCGGCGAGTTCGACGAGGATTCGCACCGACTCTTCTCGCGCCGCCTGGATGAAGCTACAGGTATTGACGATGACGTAATCGGCAAAATCCTCGCTGGCTTCGACGGGATACCCCGCTTCTAAGAGCAATCCCAGCATATGCTCGGTATCGATGCGATTTTTCTCGCATCCGAGGTGAGAAAAGGAAATTGCGGGCTTGCTGCTCATACCGAAATCAAATATCCTAGGAGTAAAATCTGTCTGACATCGCCTCAGATAGTGTACACTACAGGGAGCCGATCGTTACACTGTAACGGAGTGGTTCGGCTCGATCGCCCTCCACTGAAATCACTCGACACAAGTCCTGTTAGCAAACGACTGGATTATGACTGACCTCAATCGCGGCATTATGAAATTCAAGGGCGCAGATACGCCCGTTGCGATCGCCCTCTCTTCGATTCTGGTTCTCGGCGGTATCGCGTTTCTGCTGTGGTGGGCATACCAAGCCGCGTATGCCGGATAAACCTCCCCCTCTAGCCTTTCACAGTTTTGGAAAATCCTGGCTCAGCCGCGAGGCGAGTCAGGGTTTCTCTTGTCGATCGACATTTTGATACCTTCTTCAATGTTCCTGTTTGCAGTTGCGGAAATCGAGCCGTTGTTGGGTAGTGTCTGGCTCGATATCGTTACGCTGTGTGTGATGCTACTGCTGTCAGGGTTCTTTGCCGGATCGGAAACGGCGATTACCGCCTTAGACAATTTCAAGTTACGGGCGTTGATGCAGGAGGCAAATACTCCCAAGCGGATTGTCCAAATCCTGCAAGCGAATCGCACTCGCTTCATTATTACGTTGCTGGTGGGGAATACCCTGGTTAACAACCTGTCGGCGATTTTGACAAGCAATTTGTTTAGCCTCTGGTTGGGAAATCGAGGCATCGGTATCGCCACGGCAGTCGTCACGTTTCTCGTGTTAACCTTCGGGGAAATCGTGCCGAAATCCGTCGCCATCAACAACGTTTTACCGATTTTTATGGTGGTGGTGCGCCCCATTTATTGGTTGTCGCAATTGCTCTCGTTTTTAGGGGTGATTCGCCTGTTCGAGACGATTACTCAGGTGGCGTTGCGTCAGTTTCAGTCGCGGCAGGCGCAACAGGGAGAGTCGGTGAAGGATTTGCAGTTGATGATCGAGGTGTTGGGAGGCAAAGGCAAGTTAGACTTTCACAAACACCAACTGCTGCATAAGGCGTTGATGCTCGATCGCCTCAGTGCGAAAGATGTGGTGAAACCCCGGATTGAAATGCGGACGATTTCCCACGAGGCGACGTTACAGGAATTGGTAGATTTGTGTTTGGAGACGGGCTATTCGCGGATTCCGGTTCAGGAGGAGTCGAAAGATCGAATTGTTGGGGTGGTTCATTTAAAACGGGCGTTGCAGCAGTTGAGATCCCGTCCCTCGGGCGATCGCGCGATGGAATTGGTAACGTCGGTGATGGACGAACCGGTTTACGTTCCCGAAACCAAGCGTATCGCCGATCTGCTCAAGGAGATGTTACAACAACAGTTGCACATGGCGATCGTAGTGGACGAGTACGGGGGAACGGTGGGGTTGATTACCCTCGAAGACATTCTCGAGGAACTGGTGGGGGAAATTTACGATGAAAGCGATTTTCCGAGTCGGTTAGAACGGGTGAAACGGGCGGCGAAAGCCGTTCGATCGCCCGAAAACAACGATTTATCCTCTCCGTTCGATCGCCGAAGACGCCGTTAAGGTTAAAGGTTTTGTAAATCGAACCGAAGTCTCGGTAGAGTTTGGGGAACTCTCTGACGGCAGTTCGAGTCATCAGTCAAAGACAGGGTCGCGCCAATTTCCGTAAAAATACAGAGATATCGAACGGGATCGCTTGGAATCTTCAGAGATGGCGATCGCGGAACGAACGTATAAAGATTGCTTAAAGTCAGGGTGAAATTTCCCCAGTTTCCCATTTCCTAGACCAGAATGGAATCAGTACGCTTGTAATCTCACGCCCGCTAAAGTTTTATCAAACGAGTTCTCGTTGGCTCGTTCGACCGATCCGAACGCTAACGCTGCATGGAGAAAATAAGTATGGCATCCGTTCAAGAAAAGTCTAAAACGAACACTGCTACTCTTCCCGAAGCACTGACGGCAAGCGTCGCCGCCACCGAACTTCGCCCTTGGGGATCGTTTACGGTTCTCGAAGAAGGTTCCCAATATAAAATCAAACGAATCGAAGTGAAACCCGGTCATCGCCTCAGCTTGCAAATGCACCACCACCGCAGCGAGCATTGGATCGTGGTTTCGGGAACTGCTCGCGTTATTTGCGACGATAAAGAGCAGATGGTTTACAGCAACCAATCGACTTACGTTCCCCAGGGAACGAAGCACCGTCTGGAGAACCCCGGCGTAATTCCCTTGGTGTTGATCGAAGTCCAGAACGGGGAATATCTCGGAGAAGACGATATTATCCGCTTCCAAGACGATTACGCGCGATCGAACAACGGCAATGGCAAGTAATGGTTTGAAACGCCTCTTTTTGCAACTTCTTTAATTGAAACGTTGGAAACGAGACCCTCGGAATCTTGAAGATTCTGGGGGTCTTTAATTTACCCCAAGACGACTCTTGACAAAATCAACGTTTTTTGATAATACCAGAGGGCGACATGGCTTGACTGGTATCGTGTTCGACGACGAAGACATTGGCGTAGAGATTGGCGATAATCTGTTTGCCTTCTTGGGTGAGGGAGAGGTATTCGAGGGCGTTTTCGATCGCCGGATAAATCACGCCCCAATACTGTTTCGAGTGGCTGCGGCGCAAATCTCCTGCGTGCTGGTAGCCCAACTCTCGATTGAGTCCCGTTTCTTCGTACTCGTAGTACAATGCTCCTAACTTGTTTAAATATCGGGGATCGCTCAGTTGTCCGATTAAATCGGCCGCCCGCAACAAGCCGGGATAACTGGACGTATCTTCGTATCCCTCGACGTTCGGGGATTGCTGGCGAGTATATTCGATGTTGCGTTTGATCGCTTCGGCGACGATGAGGCGGTGTCCGCTAAAGCGTTCGTCGACAAACAACTTGCTGCGATCGACGTGGTAGGGGGCGAGACTCGCATCCGTCGCCCCAGGATCGAGGGAGACTAACTTACTCGTTCCCGAATCGAACTGGTTATCTTCGATGCGATCTTGACGACAGACGCCTTTCACGAAACCGATATCGCTGCAAACGAGGGAAATAATAAAATGCAGCCAGTCTTCGCAGGTGATTCCCCCTTCGCGGATGTGTTTTCCCCGTAAAATTTCTTGTCCGACTAAGGTTACGCCGATGGTATGTTCGACGTTGTGGTAGAGGGCGTCGCTGTTGGCGATGTTTTCGAGTGCCATTCCCCCCGCCCAGGCGATGATATCGGCGTAATCGGGCTTATAACCGCCGTAGGTGCGATGATATCCTTCCCGCAATCGTTCGACAAAATTTTGAATCAGGATTTCGGTGGCGTTAAACATAGTCAGTTTAGACTTGCCCGAGAGTCGTAGGGTAAAACAGGTGGTCGTCTGTGGAAGGCTTGCCCTGACGGTCGCGAAGGATCGGCTCAATTGTAGCGGTTGCGATCGCCCTTGGCAATCCGTCTCGAACCCTCGATAACAATAAAGTTTCAATCGGGTTTCGATTTATAATCGATTTCCGAGTCGTACTGTTTCTTTTAGGTTGCGATGGGATCGACCCGCCGCGCGTTTCACAAACAAGCTTTAGGTTTTGTATTCGGTGCGATCGTCCCGCCGAGACTGTTGCGACGGTTCCGGGGAGACGCCCCCCAACTGGTGACGCCCGTTTCCCTTTCCGATACCGTGACCCAACAGGTGAACGGTTTGATTTCCGAGGTTCCCGTTGCCGTTCCGCCAGAAATCGAACTGCTGGTTCCGACCTATTTAGGCAATGCCCAACGCCGCTTTTACGGACGGGGAACCCCCCAGGGTTTGAACCTCCTCGATCAATTTTATCTCGGAAGTGGTACGAGTGTCGTGGGGGGCAGTGCTAGCACTTGGAGCGGGGCTGGGTGGACGGGACAACCGACGCTCGTGCGCGATCGTGGCACGACTTTTCTAATTATCGGGGCTTACGACCACAGTTTGCGAAAGCTCGATATCACGGGAAATCGCGTCGTTTGGCGATACGAATTCGACGATATTCTCAAAGGCTCGTCGAGTATTTATATCGACGAAACCGCCGATGAAGACAATCGAGTTGTCGTGTTACAAGGCAGTCGGCGAGGAGTCAACAACTCCCTGTCTTCGAGCTTCGTTCCCAGTTTTCGCGCCGTGTCGTTTCGTACGGGACGAGAGCTGTGGCGGCTCGACATTCGTGCCACGGATAGCTACAGCCGCGATAACGACAGTTCGGCGATTTACTTAGGTAACGGCACGATTTTTAACGTCGGCGAAAATGCGATCGGCTACTTTATTAATAGTAGCACGAAAAAGACTCGAGAAAACGGCGATTTTGAAATGCCAGAAGTGTATCGAGAACTCCAACTTTATGAATTTGAAGATGTGGGATATTACGGTGGCAACTTAGTCGCCGAATCCTCGCCGTCGATTTTTGGAAATCGAGTTTATATCGCATCGGGTGGCGGACGAATTTACGGAATCGATATCAAGACGCGTCAAATCGTCTGGCGATTTCGTTCTGGGGGCGATTTAAACGGAACGATCGCCATTTCTAAAGACGGAAAATTATTTAGTACGCTCGATCGCGAAAAAATACCCGGTCGAGGGGGCGCGTTCAAACTCGATCCGAACAAAGTCGATCCCGATTGTGTCGAATGGTTTTTACCGACCTTAAACTTAGGATTTAGCGAATGGGAAGGCGGAATCACCGGTTCGGTGGCGTTGAACGACGAATATCGCGCCCCGGACGTTCCACCGTTGTTTGCTACGAACGCGATCGATGGAAATTTATACATTGGCAGTCAAACTCAAGTCACGGGAGAAAAAGTCAAAGGTCCGTTTTTAGATCGAGACTACGAGACACCCGTTATCGTGTTCGAGAAACAAATTGGTGCATCTATTTCGACGCCAATTTTTACCGATGGAAACCGTTTAGTCGCGGCGGGATATAACGGCGTTCGTTTGTTTCAAATCGATTACGAAATTGCTCGTGCTAGCGATGCGTTGGCGTTGCGGGGCGCTAGTGGCAATTACTATCGCGTTCTCGTCAAGGAAATCGCCCAGTTCCAACCGGGCGGTTCCTTTGAATCGACACCTGTGATTTGGGACGGTATCGTGCGAATTTGCAGCCGAGACGGATGGATGTATACCTTGGGGTAAATTGAGGACTTAATCCGAGTCAAACGCCTCGACTTCGACTTCAATTAACATTTGCGGGTCGATGAGCGATTTGACTTCAACCATCGTGGCAACGGGAGGGGTTTCTCCGAAGTATTCCTGATGGGCTTTGGCGAACTCTTCCCAGCGATCGATTTCGGTCACGAACATCCGCGTTCGGACGACGTGGCGACAGTCTACACCCAAGGCTTGTAACGCCTGGCCAACGCGATCGAAGCAGCACTTGGCTTGGGCGTAGCCGTCACCGGGGGCGACAACCTCACCGTTATCGTCGACGGGGGCGGTTCCCGAAACGAAAATTTGCGATCCGACGCGAAGGGCGCGACAGTAGCCCACAACGGGTTCCCAAGGCGAACCTGAAAAGACGCGGCGAACTTCACTCATGGTTTTTGACGGCGAGAACGAACTTCGACAATTTGTCGGTTACCGCGACTGAATTCCATCGGGGCAGAGGTTTCGCGACAAACGACGTAGTGTCCGTAAAACTGGCTGAAGCGCCAAAACCGTTTGAGAACGGCCACGATCGCATGGGGACGGCGAAAAATGTCGGGGGGTTGGTTTGAGGATCTCAACACGATCGATCCCTCCACAATGTCGTTACGGTTATTGTCGGCTGTTTGCCAAAAACAGTACAGACACAGTTAAGATGATTTGTAACCCGTACAGTTTTGAACGTACGATCTGTACTGGTGGCAAAACGTTTGAACTGTACTGCCGTGAATGAAATTCGTCCGATCGAACTGCGCGAGGGAGAGGTGTTATACGAGCGAGTCGCCGATCGCTTGCAGGGGTCGATCGAAGCGGGAACCTTGCAACCGGGCGATCGCATTCCATCGGTACGAAAGCTCAAAGCGCAATTGTCGGTGAGTGCGTCGACGGTACTCGAAGCCTATCGCCTCCTCGAAGATCGCGGCCTCGTCGAAGCCAAACCGCGATCGGGATATTTCGTCAAAGCTGCCCTGCGCCGTTTGCCAGACGAACCGACCCCTTCGATCTCGAACTGTCGCGCCTGTGCGATCGATTTGTCTTTGGCGATGCAAGTGTACGCGGCCGCCGTCAACGCCCCAAACGCCGTGCAATTGGGGGCAGCAGTACCGAGTTTGGAGTTATTGCCGACGCGATCGCTCGATCGCCTGATGTCTCGAGTGCTGCGCCAACAGTCTCAAGTCGTTCACGAATACGGTTCGGTGTTGGGGCGTATCGAATTGCGTCACGAAATCGCGCGGCGACTCCTCGATGCAGGCTGTTCGGTGTTTCCCGACGAGATCGTCGTCACCAACGGCACGACCGAAGCGTTATCTTTGTCGTTACAGGCGGTGACGAAACCAGGAGACGCGATCGCCGTAGAGTCTCCCACTTACTACGGCTTGCTGGAAGCCTTAGCGTCGCTGCACTTACAGGTATTGGAATTACCGACGCATCCTCGGGAGGGAATCTGTTTGGACGCGTTAGAAACCGCGTTGCGATCGCGGGCGATCGCGGCGTGCGTGTTAGTGTCGAACTTCAGCAATCCCTTGGGAAATGTCCTCAGCGACGAGAAAAAGCAGCGTTTGGCGGAGTTGGCGGCACAGTACGAAACGCCGATCGTTGAAGACGATGTTTACGGCGATCTGTCCTTTGAGGGATTTCGGCCGAAAGCGATTAAAGCGTTCGATCGCGGCGGATGGGTGATGTATTGCGCCTCTTTTAGCAAAACTCTATCCCCCGGATGGCGCATAGGTTGGAGCATTCCCGGCCGGTTTCAATCTCGCGTCGAACAGCACAAGCTCGCGAAGAACTATGCAACAGCGAACGCTCCACAACTGGCGATCGCGGCGTTTTTGAACAACGGCGGTTACGATCGCCACCTGCGCCGACTTCGGAGTGCCTATCGCACGCAGGTTATGCAAACGACGCAGGCAGTGTGTGAGTTCTTCCCCCCAGGAACGAAAGTGACTCGTCCGACGGGCGGACATATTCTATGGGTGGAGCTTCCCGAAGGAACTGATTCGTTAGTATTGTACGAGTTAGCCTTCGAGCGAGACATTCACATTGCCCCTGGGGTCATGTTTTCACCGTCGGGTCAGTTTCGCAACTGTTTGCGTCTCAACTGCGCGTTTCCCGTTTCTCAGGAAATTTACGATGCGGTGAAAACATTAGGCATTTTAGCAAATTCGATTTTCTAGCATATATTTTTGATTAACGCAATAAATGTTGTCAAACTTAACAATATTTCGTGACGTGACGAACAAACCGATGAAAATCTTACTCGTGACTTTGATAACCCTCGTTCTCGCGGGGTTGTGGGTAATGCTGATGGCTATGCCGACGGCGATGGGATAGCCGAAGGCGAGAGTGTCTGAAGATAAAACGGTTCGAGAAACTGTGCCAACCAGGTTTTGAGGTGGAACGTAGCGCGACAATCATCTTCGTTATAACTGACGATCGCGTCGAGATAAGCGCGATCGCCCGTTTCGAGCCATTGATTGTACCAACAAATACACTGAGCGCCGTTGGCGTTAGCGTCGCGCCAGTCGAACCCCACCCACCGCGCGATGGGTTTGAGGGCGTAACTTTCCACCGGCAGCACCACCGTTTCCGTCACCCACCAATGCACGTCAATACAGCGATCGACGACCGGTTTCCAGCGGCGTGTCGGGGTGCGATACAGCTTCGCCAACCGTCGAATCGTTTTAACTTCGTAATCGCAAAAATGGAAAATCGGCGCGTCGGGATACGCCCAGAGTAAATCCAGAAAGTCGTGCCAAATGCCCTGTTCTTCTTCCGGGGTTTCTGCCAAAAAGCCAAAATAGCGTTGAGTTCCCGTCGCGCGATCGACCACCAGCGCCCCCAACAAAAAGTCTAAATCGATATCCGGTTTCGCCTCGATATCGAAATGAATTTCGACAGACGCCTCGGGAACGTCCACCCACTGCTTCCGTGCGGTTGTCAGCAACCGGTGAATTTCCCGAAGTTTCGGCGTCGCATGGTTCGAGAACGTCGTACGCGCTTGTTGGCTGAGTTGTTCCCCAACGACTTCCCCAAACGCGCCTTTCAACTGCGACAGTTTCGCCACTGCCAGAGCTTCTAAAGTATCGATTCCCATCGATCGCAACTGTTCGTAGCGGTTTGGCGTCACTCCCGGTACCAGCGAGAGATGGTGTTGCGACTCGGCGATCCCGTGACAGCTCCCGTACCAATGACATAGATTGCACTTTTGTCGAGAGAGGAACAGTTCCGGCGTGCGGTGTTCCCGTAACGTGGCGATACAGTCGGTAAGAATTCCGTGCATTTCCGGAACCCGCTTCTCGAAATCCACCAAATGGGGTTGGCGTCCCCGTAATAACAACCACGCCGTCGGCGGCCAAACCCCTTGAACGAGAGACAGCACCAACCCGTCAAACGCCCCGACGATTTGATAATCGAGTTTGGGGCGTTTGCCAAATTTAATATCTTTGGGGACGTAATACCAATTTCCGAAGCGCGAAGATCCCGTTTCCCGCACGAGCAAATCGGGTTGGCACAGTAGCGTCACACCTGGCGTCCAAGGGGCGCTCAACACGCCTCCGTAAATACATTCGACCCCTTGCTCCATCAACTCGAGGGTCGCTTCCGTACCGCCGAGCCAGTCGTCTCGCGACCATTGAGGTCGGCGATAGTCGTACCGTGCCAGCTCCATTTGGCGGTGTGCGTGGCTGTCCTGGCGCAGTTCGAGGAGAAAGTCGCTGACGGGGTCTTGTTGGCGGCGATCGCCAAAGACATCGAGATACGCCCTTCGATCGCAACGTTGGTAATACAGCAGTAAGTCGGCGCTAACGAGCATGATGGGGGGGCGATACAGTCTCGCGATCGTCTGCCGGGGTTTAGCACCCGCGACCCGGAGTCTTTTTCATTGTACTGTCTTGCGGCCGGAGGGGGAGAGGGGAAGAGGGGGAGAGGGGAAGAGGGGGAGAGGGGAAGAGGGGGAGAAACTGTCAACTCTCAACTGTCCTCACTGTTGACTGCTCACTGTTGACTGTTCACTGAAAAAGTTGGGTCAGTTCGTCGGAATCCTCGAAATCGTCGGTTGGAATGTCGGTGGGGATATCTTCGTACTTGATACGAGCGAACACGCGATATTCCTCCGACGCGTGAGAACCGTTGGCAGGTTTCGTTTTCACTTTGACCAAGCTGTATTCGACGTTTTCGGCGTGAATGGCGAAGGTAATTTTAAACAGCTCGAAGAAATGAACCACCCACTCGCATTCATCTTCCGATAAATGCTCGTAGTAGCGAACCAGCTTGGCGATGCCAGTTTCGAGATGAACCCGCGAGTGGGGACTGACGAGAACGAGCTTGAGTAAAATTACCACGAGCGCCAAGGGATTGCCGAACGAGAGCATCCAAATAAAAATTGGTGAGGGTTCGATGCCGTTTTCCGTCGTCAGGGCGTCGATCGCGCGGTTACAGGTTCGCAATCTCAAGGCTTCGTCGACGGAACTGTCGTGTTTGTTGTGGTAAAAGCTATCGAGGCGATCGGACAACCGAAGCTTGAGGGTATGGGCTAGCTCCTTGTCCGTCCAAGAAAACACCAAATATTTTTGCAAGCTGCGTTTGAACTCGCGATAGCGTTGGTGTTCCGTTTGACGCAGAAAGACTTGAGCTAAGTTTTGATAGCTGAGGTTTCCGCGACGGGCGACGATGGTTTTGATAATCCGCAGGACGTCGTCTCCGAAAATGGTGGGGTTGGGATATTGTTTGTCGTCGTATCCCACCATTTGCGATCGCGTCGTGTACATGGCCAGATCGCGCTTGAAGCGATCTTTGAGACGTTGAGAGACGGCGCGAGCGACCTCTCGCTGTTCGATGGGGTTGTCGGGGTTCGAGTATTGAGGAACGAGGAGATAGGCGGTGTAGCGATCGCTCCATTTCGTCGGCTCGTCGTCTTGGCGATCGTCCTCGTACTTTGTGGAAAATACCTTCAAGTCTTGATATTCTGCGCCTTCGACAAACAGTCTCAGCCAAGCTCGCACCCGCTGTAATTTCGGCGATAGCGCTCGTTTGTGAATGGAGGGATCGTGAAACAGTTGGACGAGTTGGGGAATGAATCGGTGTTGTCGGTTGGCTTCCCAGTTGTTAAACAGGATATAGCAGGAGCGTTGAACGGTATAGCGGAAGTTGGTTTCTTGGTTCGCTAAGACGAGTTCTTCGAGAGATTGGAAGACTTCAGTGCTTTTGGCGTTACTGTATTCGATGAACAAGCTGCGAAATTCGGCGAGGACTTCATCGGGAGGCCAGGCGCGAACGATTTCGAGGAGGTAGTTGTAGATAATTTCCTGAGTTTGTTCGTAGAGCTGTTCGTCTGGGCGGTTGGTGGCGATAAAGGGGGTTTGGGATCGATCGTCCTGGCGATGCTTCCGAAACATAGTTTCTTCTCCCCGAGATTTCAAAAAAAATTCCTCGCTATCTGTAGCGTAACCTAGGTCGTTACCTCGATCGAGAGGGGATTACCCCTATTAAAATACAAGCGAGGGCGATCGTTTTTTGTCATCGAAGTTTGAACAAAATTAGCCCTAACCCCCACCTGTTCCGAGGTGGGCGACGAATTGCCAACGAACCTATGTTAGAATTACCCTATCCTGAGCGGTACGGCAAAGGGCGGAATGAGATTCCAAACCACCTGGAGGCACGACCTCTCAGCGAAAGGAAAACCCAACCTATAAGTCCTCTGAGTCGGTTCGTACACGTCGGACTCTAGGCGAAAGAAATTAACCAAAAGCCCCACAGCGGAAACGACTTGGGGGGGCAGTCCAGCCAAAGTTCTGGCTGTTCGGCGAGAATACCGCCTGTCGGGAGGGATAAGCCCTTCTAATCAAGACACCGCCACCTCGCGGGACGCAGGTGGAGGAGTATTCATAAAGTGCGATCGAAGTTAGATTTTTAACCGATCGCCGTTGCGAAAACAACTGCTGTACGTTTCGATCGCGCGAACGGTTTCGGGTCAGCATATCGCCAAACGAAATAGGGGCGAACCCTCGGCTCGCCCCCCATCTGAAACAGCTTCGAGTCGGTACAGCTTAGCGGAACATACTGCTGACCGAACTATCTTCGTGAATCCGCCAGATGGTTTCTCCCAAGACGTTGGCGACCGATAACACCGTCAGTTGCTCGAACTGGCGATCCCTCGGAAGCGGAATCGTGTTGGTTACGATGACCTCTTCAAACACTCCGCTCGACAAGCGTTCGACCGCCGGAGGCGAGAAAATAGCGTGAGTCGCACAGGCGTAGACTTGGCGAGCGCCTTCTTTTCTCAGCAGGCGAGCGCCTTCGGTAATCGTTCCGCCAGTATCGATCATGTCGTCGACCAACACGGCCGTTTTCCCGCGCACGTCTCCGATGACGTTGAAGACTTCAGCGACGTTGTGGGCTTGGCGGCGTTTGTCGATGATGGCCAGGGGCGCGTCGTCGAGTTTTTTGGCAAAGGCGCGGGCGCGAGCGACACCTCCGACATCGGGCGAAACGACGACGATATCAGAGAGTTGTTTGCTGGCGATATAGTCGAGTAAAACTGGAGATCCGTAGACGTGATCGAAGGGGATATCGAAATACCCCTGAATTTGTGCCGAGTGTAAGTCCATCGCGAGAACGCGATTCGCCCCGGCTTCTGTCACCAGGTTGGCAACGAGTTTTGCCGCGATCGATTCCCGTCCGGCAGTTTTGCGATCGGCCCGGGCGTAGCCGTAGTAAGGTAATACGGCGGTGATTTGCCGAGCGGACGCGCGACGGCACGCATCGATCATAATGAGAAGTTCGACGAGATGGTCGTTGACCGGATTGCAGACGGGCTGGATGAGATAGACATCGCAGCCTCGAATCGATTCTTGAATTTGAACGTAAAGTTCTCCGTCCGCGAAGCGCTTGCGAACCATTGGACCGAGATCGATCCCCAGGTATCGCGCCACTTCTTGGGCGAGTGTTGTGTTGGCAGAGCCAGAAAATAGCCTCAGTCGATTATTATCGACAACAGATAGTAAGGAAGGCTGAAGCGATAGAGTTGCAGAACGGCTCACAGCAGACCCTCGACGCACGTTAGGTTAAGTTAAGGCAATATTATCATTTCATTCCCAAAACTGTAGCGAAAATTCAAATTAAACTCGATCGCCTTCCTCGATCGACACGACAGAAAACCCTGTTGAAGCGTCGATCGAACGGGATCGAATTTTTCAGGTTCGATCGCCGATCTCGATGGCGGATCGCTCCGAACGAGCCAGCAAACAGCCCATTGATGAAAGGAACATTACAATGAGTCTCAAGGATCGAATTGGCGAACAAATCAAAGCGGCGATGAAAGCGAAGGACAAACTTCGCTTAGAAACGGTTCGCTCGATTAAAAAGGCAATTTTGGAGAAAGAAGTCAGCGTTCGTCCGCAAGGACAGGAAGAACTGACTCAGGAGCAAGAAATCGAGCTAGTCTCTCAACTGGCCAAGCAACGCCGCGACTCGATCGCCCAGTACCGGGATGCAGGACGAGACGATCTGGCCGATCTCGAAGCCCAAGAGTTAGTCATCTTGGAGGAATTTTTACCCAAACAACTGTCTGAAGCTGAAATTCAAGCGGTGGTTGACGAACAAATTGCCAAAGTCGGTGCGACGTCGCCGAAGGATATGGGAAAAGTGATGGGACCGCTGATGCAGCAATTGAAGGGACGGGCGGATGGAAAGACCGTTCAAGAAATTGTGAAGCACAAACTCAGTCAGTAGTTTTTGTCAGTAATTTTACTGGAATACGTGAAATTACCTCCTTATCGGATCGGTGATTTCCGTTCGATACGAGGTCGCGCTCTTTATCGTTTTTTTGATAGCATTGCTTTTAAAAGCAATGCTATTTTTTTATGTTCGCGCTGAACTGTAAGTTAACTTATTTTATTTTTATTGAATATATTTTGAAATTAGTTTTAAAGCAATTTTATGCTCGAACTATCATAGTTTTAAAAACGATCGTCATCGATCGAGTTATGATGGATTGCGATCGCAGATAAAAATAGATATTCATGATACAACAAAAACAATAAAAAATGATTATAATACGAGTATTTTACCGAACCAAAACAGGGGGAGTTGTTATGCCCGTTAAAATTAGCGATCGCTTCGTTCGGATCTTCAATTGCAACATTTATATTCAAGAAGCTGGAGAACAAAATAATCCAGTCCTCCTATTTTTACACGGAGCGAGTTTCAGTTCTCAAACCTGGCGAGAATTGGGAAGTTTAGTCTTTTTTGCCGAACGAGGATATCGCACGATCGCTATAGATTTACCCGGCTACGGACGCTCGCAGCGGCTGTTCGGTCGTCGCGACGATTTTCTAGAACAATTCCTCGAAACCGCCAACATCAGCCATCCCGTTATCGTCTCGCCGTCGATGAGCGGAAACTATAGCCTACCGTTTCTCGTGGAGCGTCCCGACAGACTTCGGGGTTACGTTCCCGTCGCGCCCGTGGGTATTTCTCAATTTAGAAAACGACTCGAAGGGATCGAAGTGCCGACGTTAGCCATTTGGGGAGAAGGCGATCGCATTGTATCAGTCTCTCAAGCGGAGATTTTCGTCGATAAAATGACGAACGTGCGAAAAGTCATCTTAAAAAATGCCGGACACGCCTGTTATATAAAAGCCACCGACGCATTCCATCGAGAAATCCTTCAATTCTTAGAAACGCTACCTCGAACGTAACTCACCGAGAAGTCCTGCGGTCGAGTCGGGGATCGCTCAGCCGACGCCCGAACGAGAGTTTCCACAACGCGATCGAAGCCCGACACGGTACACTAAATCAGCATTGTGAGAGACACGCGAAACTATGGAGACCGTCGTTCTAGGGCTAACCTTACTTTCACTACTCATTTGGATCGGCTTGCTCGCCGCTCGAGGACAGTTCTGGCGTTCTCACGTCCGACTGACCCCGATTCCCCTCGAGATCGACGATCTCCCGAGCGTCTGCGCGGTCGTTCCAGCTCGCAATGAAGCCGAGGTTCTCCCGATCGGACTGCGATCGCTTCTATTGCAAGACTACCCCAACCCCTTTCGCGTCGTTCTCGTCGACGATCGCAGCACCGACGGAACCGCCAGCGTCGCCCAAAACACTGCTAAAGACGCCAAAGCCGTCGCCAAAGAAATGGGGCGAACCGCCCCCAGCTTAGAAGTCCTTACCGCCGAACCCCTTCCCCAAGGTTGGACGGGGAAACTGTGGGCGATGGAACAAGGAGTTCGTCACGCCAAACGCTACGCCCCGGACTACTACCTATTTACCGACGCCGACATCGAACACGAGCGATCGTCCCTGCGTCAACTGGTCTTTCACGCCGAACGGGAACGCCTCGATCTCGTTTCGCTCATGGTGCGTCTGCGCTGTTGCAGTTTCTGGGAACGCTTACTCGTTCCCCCCTTCGTTTATTTTTTCCAAAAACTCTACCCCTTCGAGTGGGTCAACGATCTCAACCGCAAAACCGCTGCTGCGGCTGGGGGATGTATCCTCATCCGTCGCCAAGCCCTCGAACGCATTGGTGGATTGAGTACCATCAAAGACACCCTCATCGACGATTGCACCCTCGCCCGCGCCGTCAAATGCGGCGAAGCTGGAAAACGCCACCCCATTTGGTTAGGACTGACTGAGAAAACTCACAGTTTGCGTTCCTACAACTCCCTGTGGAGTATTTGGAACATGGTCGCCCGCACCGCGTACACGCAACTGAACTACTCTCCTCTGCTACTGTTGCTTACAGTTTTGGGAATGGGGTTAACCTATGAAGTCGCTCCTGTAAGCTTCGTTTGGGGAATTCTCACAGGCGATCGCTTTATCGCGTTAACTGCTTTAGCCACGTGGTTGTTAATGGCCTTTTCCCTACTTCCCACTTTACATCTGTACCGTCAACCCCCCTTTCTCGGCATTTTATTGCCCGTTATCGCCGCCCTCTATACCCTCATGACTATCGATTCTGCGATTCGCCATTGGTTCGGCTTTGGGGGAAATTGGAAAGGGCGCGTGTATCCGCAATCCTGACAAAACGTCGATCGTTCAATTGACCAAACCGGGAATATAGTAGCGAATTTTCTGAAGTTTTTTAAGTCCAGACTGTATCGCTCGATTGAATTGAGTCGAGATCGACGGCGGCTTAAATTCTTTCGGTCGCTTTTCGGGTTCTTTGAGAAAGCGATAATGTAAGAAGATCTCGCGATAGGGAATATCAACTTCTTCTCCCTGACAGAGCCGCGCGAACGCAGACGACGGCACGGTCATATAATGAAGTCGATGAACGGGTTTCATTCCCTGTTGGTTGTAGAGAACGTTATTGACGTTTACGAAAGCATCTGTCGTCGCGCAATTTCCCGTGCGATCGCGTCCGTCCTCACTTTGCGTATAATTGAACGCATTGGCGTCGCACCAGAGCGTGAAATAATTCGACAGCGCCGCATCGTCCCACCAAAGTTTCTCGTTAATCCAACAAATTTCGTTTTCTTCGACGAGACGCCGCTCCATTTCTTCGACGTCTTCCCACGAAATCAGTCCCCGTTTCGAGGCGAAGAAGCTCGCACAGTGAAGTCGGGGGCGTAGCTCGGATTCGGTATATTTTCCGATCGATTCGAGGTAGGGAATATTGAGGGCGGCGACGGGGGTAGGTTTTCGGTGTTCCCAATCGTCGAACACGAAATCGTAGGTCTCGAGTTTCTCGAACACTCCATCGACGGGTTTCATCGCTAATGTATCGGCGTCGTAGAAAACGAATTTTTCAAAGACACCTTGAAACGCCGCATAGCGACGGTGATGGTGTCCGAGATACCAGGGCGATCGCGAACCGGGACGTTTGGCTCGCGGATGGGACATCCACACTCGTTTGGCGAAATCGTCCCAACGTTGCAGGGTGACTTCGTCTTCAAAGAGAAAAGCGTTCGGGTGTTTTTCGAGTTCGGCTTTCGTCCGTTCGAGGCGATTGTCGTAGGGAAAAATGCAAATGGGAATATCGTGACTCACGTTGGTTTCAACGCTATTGAGCCAGGCGACCAGTTGATCGAAAACGGCGTCGTTCGCCAACGTATAAATACCGCACGATACCATCGTTAAACTAACTTAGAAACTGTGAGGACTTGTCGCCAGAGAAGCGTTGAAATTCGAGAATCGATGCGCTCGATCGGGGTAAACCGCCCTGAATGTCATCGTGTTGAAGATCGGGACGCGCGATAAAACTTGCGATCTGGTCTTATCATATCTTAGAGACTCCAACGAGACTTGAAAGGTTGCCCGTCGATCGATTGACACTCCCACGAATTCAATTCGTGGGATTCTTGGCTCATCCACGCAACTTGTCAAATAGGCTCTCGCCTAACTAACAGCGGTTGTCGTGTCCCCAAGCGTGAATTCCCGTCTGCCCGACGGTACTCAGTTCTTTTCTCCCTTTTCTCAAAATGGTAATTAGTCACCGGTAATTAGTCACCGCATTGACATCCTCACCGCCCTGGAAGGACGGTGATTCCCAAACCTCACGATTTGGGTTCCTGTTTCCTTCCCTTGCGGGTTTTTTGCAGTTGCTCTCCAGATCGAGATCCTTCAAGTCTTCGTTCTCTCGGATGCAAGCTCCGAGAGCTGCGAAGACTGCGTCTTACACTCGCTCCACAGGAGGACACGGGTGGCGAACCGAGTTCGCCACCGTGAGATGTCCGTGCTGAAACGGTGTGTCCCACCGCCTTACAGGGGTCGCGAAGCTCAGCCAAAAGGTTTTTTGCCGCGTTGATGTCTCTGTCGTGAACCGTTCCACATTTGGGGCAAGTCCACTCCCTGACACTCAGCGGCATCGAATCCATTTGGTGTCCGCAACTCGCACACAATTTGCTACTCGGAAACCATTTGTCTACCTTGACGAGAGTACGCCCGTACCACTGACACTTATAGTCCAGTTGGTTGACGAACTCTCCCCAGGCACAATCGGAAATCGGAGATATGTTTGGCGAGTTTGTGATTCCTCACCATCCCCTTCACCGACAAGTCTTCCACCACGAGGGTTTGGTTTTCACGCACCAGGCGGGTTGTCAGTTTGTGCAGGTAGTCGCTCCGAGCCTCTTTGATTTGTTCGTGAATTTTAGCAACCTTGCGACGTGCCCTCTCTCGATTCCGAGAACCCTTCATCTTTCGAGACAGGGATTTCTGAGCGCGTCGCAAGCGTCTGTAATGTTTCGTCAAATGGCGGGGATTCTCCACCTCTCTTGGTGCGCGTTCCCTAGCGCCGTGCGACGGCGCGGGGTCGCACCGCTTTTCACCGTCCGAGGTGATGGCGAGATGGGAGATTCCCACATCGACACCAACGCTTTTCTCGGACTGGGGAAGCGGTTTAACGGTATCGTCGTCCGCCAAGATGGAGACGTGCCATCGTCCCGAGGGAGAGAGTCGTACCGTGACGGTAGAGGGTTCCGCCCCTTTGGGAAGTTGACGACTCCATCGGATCTCGATCGGTTCTTGGCTTTTTGCCAAATACAGAGAACCGTCTCGCCAACGAAACGCCGCTTTAGTAAATTCGGCGCTTCCTCCGTTCCGTTTCTTTTTAAAACGAGGATACTTGGCACGTCCGGCGAAAAAGTTGGAATATCCCCGATCGAGATGACGCAATCCCTGTTGGAGGGGGACAGCAGAGACTTCCCCAAGAAACTGCAATCCCTCTTCCTTCTTCCATTGCGTTAACATCTTCGAGGTTTCCCGATACCCCACCTTCTCCTGTCGCTCTTTCCAGGCCCCCGATCTCGAGGACACGGGTGGCGAACTCGGTTCGCCACCGTGAGATGTCCGTGCTTCCAAGGCTTTGTTGTAGACGAGTCGCACGCACCCCACCGTCCGCCGCAAGAGGGACTCTTGTTCGTGAGTGGGATAGAAGCGGTATCGGAACGCTCGAAGTGTCATTTAGACGGTTTAGCCACTCAGGCCAGTGTACTGTAAAGCCGCCCTTCTAGGGCGGGGTTTTAGACCCAAAATTTTTGATAAAGCTACGTCGTTTCATGATGATGAGCCTAAAAATCTGGGTCGTTGATGGGATAGCTTTAGTAGAGTCCCGTACAAATCAAGGCTTATTTGATTTTTTCAACCCTTAACAAATAGTGGCAAATATGACGTTAAGGATGGTTAAAGAATTTGTTTTGAGGGAAATTTCAAAACGTTTGACACATCTTTTATTGTATACTAACGATAATAGGATTCAGCGTTTTTTAACAAAAAGCTATATGAAAAGGATTTTTATTTGTTCGGCGTTCTATCGCGCTTGTCGAGCTTTTTTAACTATTTTTAAGTTAGCTTTAACTTAAAAAAGTTGATAAGTGTAAGATTACTGAATTCAGCCTCAGTAATCTTGTCGATCGCTCGATGAGTACTATTACGGAAACTCGCGTCCGGCGATCGCGTCCACTTCAGTAATATTCCGACAAAACCAGATAGACCCGATCGTTACAACGGGCGACGAGCTAACAACACTGACAGCAAAATTCCCGCCACAATCCAAGTCAAGTCTCGAAAAACTCGGACTCGAGGAAGTTGTGAAGGGAGTTGGAACCGGCCAGCAAGCCGTCGAACAGAACGCTTTCTTTGATGACGTATTTGCCCCGACGATCGACGTTCTTATTCGGCGACTCGTCCGTCGGGAAGAATCGCACCCGTCAAGTCAGCGCGATCGAACACCGTCCGCGTTAAATCTGCATCGCGCAGGTTGGCATTTCTGAGGATCGCGCCGCTGAAATCGGCGTAACTGAGATCGGCACCACGAAGGTTTGCGTTACTGAGATCCGTCGGTAGGGCATCCGTTCCCGCTTCTGAACTAAGATTGGCGCGACACAGTTTCGCCCCTTCGAGGTTCGCTCCCTCGAGAATCGCTTCGTTGAGATGGGCATAACTCAAATCCGCCTCGCGCAAGTTAGCCTCCCGTAACGTGGTGCGTTGGTCGGCGGTCGATCGCAAATCTGCTTCGATCAACAACGCTCGCTCGAGGACGGCCCGACTGAAATCGGCACCGCTGAGAATGGCTTTAATCAGGTTGGCACGCTCTAAGCGAACACCGACCAAGTGAGCGCCGCTGAGGTCGGCATCTCGCAACAGCGCACCGTATAAATCCGCGTCGGTAAAATCCGTTCCCCACAAAATCGCTTCGCTGAGGTCGGCTTCGCGGAAGTTGCTATGGGGAAAATGGCTGCGACCGAGTCGTGCTTGGCGAAAATCAGCTCGCTCGAAGCTACTGCGGCCGAAATCGGTGCCGAGTAGTTCGCACTCTTGTAACTTCACGCGATCGAAGGCGCGATCGCCACGAGCGTAGCGTTGGAGAAGTTCGTCAACGTCCATCTGACACCTCTTGAAACTCAGCGTCGGGCCTCCCCACAGTCTACCGGACGGGCGAGTTCAGCAACGAGATCGGCAACGGACACGAGGGCGGTGGCTCGTCCGGCGTTGCTGCCCGAGAAAATCAAACCGTTCTCCACATTACCACGGGACGCGTTATCCAACGCCTGTAAAATGCAGTAAGTTTCGCCTTTTTCCCGACATTTACAGGCTTTGAGACAGTTGGCGATGCAGGGTTGGCGCTCGGGTAGCGTTCCTTCGATCGCGCGACGGGCAAAGTCGTTAGCGATGGCGCGGCCGGGTAGCCCCACGGGGGAGGGAACCAACACCACATCTTCCGAACGGGCTTTGAGATGGGCTTCCTTATAGCGAAGATCGGCGTCGCACTCGTGGGTGGTGATGAAACGGGTTCCCATTTGCACGCCATTGGCTCCGAGACTGAGAAAGCGATCGATATCGCTGCGATCCCAGACGCCACCGGCGGCGATGACGGGAATGTCTTCTTGTAATTCAGTTTTGACGTACTCGACCAGTTCGGGAACCACGTATTCAGTATCGAGTTGGCGATCGTCGAGTTCCTCGGCAGAAGCCCCGAGGTGGCCGCCAGCCGTGCGTGGGTTTTCGACGATGAAAGCATCGGGAACGCGGCCTTGACGCTTCCACTTGCGATAAATCAGCTTGGCCGCCCGAGTACTCGAAATAATCGGGGCGAGGGCGACGTCGGGGTAATCTTGAGTCAGGCTCGGCAGGTTCATCGGTAGTCCCGCCCCTGCCACGATGAGGTTTGCCCCATGTTCGGCTGCGGTTTGTGCTAAGGTGTCGAAGTCGCGCGCGGCCACCATGATGTTAACCCCGACGATCCCGTCGGGACTGATGCGGCGAGCGAGGGCTAGCTCGTCGATCAGGGCGAGTCGGTTGGCCTCGAAAAATTTACCTTTGCGATTTCGAGCGTCGTAATACGGAGAGTTGAATCCTAAGCCGACGGCGGAAATAATCCCGATACCTCCAGCGTTAGCCACCGCTCCAGCTAGGTTCGCGCCGGAAATTCGCACGCCCATCCCCCCTTGAACGATGGGAACTCGGGCGGTGTATTTGCCGATTCGTAACGGGGGGAGTGTGGAGGCGACAGGTGGGCGACTGTCGTTGAGGGAAGGGGTTACAGGTGTCATAAGTTCGATCCGTCTCGCGGGAAAAATGATGGGGAGATGGGGAGAGGGGGAGATGGGGAGAGGGGGAGATGGGGAGAGGGGGGAGAAACGA
>NZ_JAQNCQ010000045.1:0-11398 GCF_028368005.1 Geitlerinema sp. CS-897
CGAAAATGCCTGTGGAGTCGAGGCGACGGGGGATCGGGTCACTGATTCTAGTTGGCTGGCTGTGAAGCAGGAAATCTTTGGGGCGACCCAAGGAATCTCCCTGCATACCCGGAACGGGTTGCTGGGAGAGGATGTCAAAAATCTTTGAACGAATCGAACACAAGCAGTTAGCGAAAGTTATGCAAGGTTCTACTGTCGATACCTCTCAAACCGCGATGGCGGTGTCTCAACACGCCGAGGCGTCCGGCCACGGCGACCATCCCGACCATCGTATTTTTGGCGTTTACGTGTTTCTGCTGGCTGAGTCGATGATTTTTCTCGGCTTGTTCGCGGCATACTTGACGTTTCGTGCAGTGGCGGACGTTTGGCCGCCGCAAGGAACGCCGGAATTGGAGCTGTTGTTACCGACGGCGAACACGATAATTCTGGTTTCGAGCAGTTTCGTGATGAACCGGGGCAACCAGGCCATTCGTCAAAACGACGTTGCGGGGATGCGAAAGTGGTTCGCGATTACGGCGTTGATGGGAGCGGTGTTCCTGCTGGGTCAGGGATACGAGTATTTCACCAACGAGTTTAGTTTGACGGACAACCTGTTTACGAGTACGTTTTACGTCTTGACCGGGTTTCACGGACTCCACGTGACGTTCGGCTTGGGGTTGATTGCGGTGGTGTTGCTGCGATCGCTCAAATCCGGTCGCTATACCAACGAAAGTCATTTCGGGCCGGAAGCGGCGGAACTGTACTGGCACTTCGTCGATATCGTTTGGATCGTGTTGTTTACGATTTTATATTTGTTTTGACATCTTCACCGCCCTTGTAGGGCGGTGATTTCTGCTCTGCTAAGCAGTTACGAGTTCGACGACACCACTGACTCAGATCGCCGGGTTTCCCTTCAGCCTCTAACGCGCCTCCGCGATCAACCCTACGATTTTATCGAGCAACTGTTCCGGTTCCATCGGTCGCGACAAACAGTCGTTGGCACCGCTGGCCAAACACTGCTCTAAAATATCCGGGGTTCCCGTTTCCGTCATCAACAGGATTTTTAACGACTGCATCGCCGGAAGTTGGCGCAGCATGGAAATAAACTCGCATCCGTCCATTCCCGACAACCGGCGATCGACGATCGCCGCCACGGGTTTGAGCATTTCGATCTGTTCGAGGGCTGTGGAACTTTCTAACATCCAAATGGCGTGATATCCCGCCGCCGTCAACAAATCGCAAATTAACGTGGCTTCTTCCTCGCATTCGGCCACCAGGATCACTTGACCTTGAGGCGTGACGGTGGTTTTCAGGTGACCTCGGCGGTGGCCGTCGCTGGGAACCGTTGCCGATTTGGCGTGCGTCGGCTGCGTCGGAAGCCGGATGGTGAATTTCGAGCCGATACCCACTTGCGACTCGACCGAAATCGAACCGCCGTGGAGTTCGACGAGTTGCTTCGTCAACGCCAGCCCCAACCCCATACCGCCGTATTTTCGAGTATAGGTCGATTCGAGTTGGCGGAAGGTTTGGAACAACAGCGATTGCTGTTCTTCGGGAATGCCGATGCCGGTATCTTCGATTTCAAAGATGGCGTATTCGGCATTTCGAGACATCCGCAACTTCGCTTGACCTCCCGTAGCGGTAAATTTGAGCGCGTTGCTGAGGAGGTTGAACAGGATTTGGCGGACGCGATCGCGATCGGCCCGAAAGCGATCGCCCTTCGCACTCAGCTGCACGTCTAAATTCAAACGAACGCCGTTAACCGCCGCGCGATCGACCATCATCCGCAACATCTGACGCCCCAGTTGCGAGAGGGAAAATTCCGAGACCTTCAACACGGTTTTTCCCGATTCGATTTGGGACAAGTCCAACAGGTCGTTAATCAACTCCATCAAGTGTTCGCCACTGTTATAAATCGTTTGGAGATACTCTCGCTGTTTGGGCGTTAAATGTCCGAAAGACCACCGCAGCAACGTCGAAGACATTCCGATAATGCAGGTTAGAGGCGTTTTCAGTTCGTGGCCGATGGTGGCCAGAAATTCCGTTCGCGTTTGACTGGCGGCTTGGGCGGCTACCAGAGCTTCTCGTAAGTCTCGCGTTCGGCGATCGACCTGTTGTTCGAGGGTTTGTTTTTGCTGCTCGAGTTCGGCGTACAGCTGGGCTTGGGCGATCGCTAGACCGAAGCGATCGGCGATATGTTCTAGAAATTCCCGTTCTCGAGGTTGCCACGTTCTCGGGCGATCGCATTGATGGGCGACGATCAGTCCCCAGAGTTCTTCGCCCTCTTGGGTGCGAGTTCTCACGCGAACGGGAACGATGAGTTGCGATCGCACGCGTCCCTGTTTCAGCAGGCGACGCCACGGACCGGACAAGCCCCGCGCCTCGGACAAGTCGTCGAGAACGAGAACTTCTCCCGCTTCGTAGCGATCGCGGTCTTGGCTTAACAAACTCCAGTCGGAGTCGGGACAGAGAATCGACGGAATCTCTTTCTCGGGCGTGCGACTTTCGTACGTCATCCAATCGTGGGACGGTTCGGGTGGGGGCGTTGGCGACGTATCGCGAGCGACACGGTCGAACTGATACACGGCCAGGCGATCGAGTTCGAGGAAACGTCGCACGTGTTCGACCGTACTCGAAATCAGTTCGGGGAGTTCGACGCACTGGCGAGTTTGAGTCGTGACGCGTTCGAGCAACCGTTCTTGTTCGACTTGCTGGTTGAGGGCGTCTTCGACGGGACGACAGACCGATGATAAATCGGGCGATCGCTCGGTTTCAGCGAGAACGGCGGCCAGTTGCAGGGTGAACTCGCTTTGGCGTCGGGGGTCGTTCGTCCCGAGGGCGGCTAAGGCGCGTTCTCGGATCTCGGTATCGAGGGGAGCGTCCGCCCACAGGCTACTATCGGGGTTTAACGCAGCGGCGATGGTTTCGGGGTCGAACGTCAAACCCACCTCCATCGATTCGTCGTCGGCCTGTGAAGGGGATTTCGGATCGGTCGGACTCGGGTGAGGGGGCGTCTGTCGCCCGATGAGAAGTGCGCTGAAACTCGGCGATACTCCTAGGACGAAGCGCGTTCTAGAAGGGTCTTGCTGCGAGGAGAAGGCAGGTGCGAAGGGGGTTTCCGTCAGGACAAACGAAGGCTCGACGTCGGTGGCCACTGTATGTCGAACCAGAGTGTGAAGCCGCTCGAACGCCGTGGCGGGCAGCGTTCGAGACGCGAGATCGGGATGAGAAATATCCATCAGTTTATACAATACGTCGAGCTGCAAGGGGAAGTGACACCAGCCTCAAGACGCGCGTGGGAAGCGGGAGAAGCAGGGAATACGGCAATTGTCGTCCACTCGATAACGGAGTTCGATCGCCAGAACCTTCCCTCAATATTTTGGGGTTGAATTCTCGTTTTTTTTGAGAAGTCGAGTGGAGAGGGAAACGGCAAGGTCTTATGCAAAAAGTCGCTGAAAAACGCTTTAGAACACCAGAAATCGAGCGGTCGTCGAAACGTCCTATTACTATGCTAGTCTCGGTCAGAGTCCGATTGAAAAACGATCGTTTAAACTTAGGAATTGAGTGAAAAAAAGTATTTGTGCGAGGCTCGGTCGTTTCTCGACAAAATCGATCGTTTTTTTTAAGATCTCGATCGCCTCAGTTGAGTTACGATCTCTGCAAGGTCGGATCGAAGTTCGGATCGTCGAAGTCGAATCCCTCAACCTCAACCTCGCGATCGCACACCGACAGCTCGGCGACTTCTATCTCGAATACGTCGATAAAGCGATCGAAAATCTGAGGAACGACCTGTTCGACAGTGATGTGGGGACGGAATTGAGCCAAGCTACCTACGGGTTTGTCCGCAATGCCGCAGGGTACGATCGCCTCAAATCCCTTTAAATCGGGACAGACGTTCAGCGCGAAGCCGTGCATGGTAATCCAACGACTGACTTTGATTCCCAAGGCTGCCAGTTTGCACCCTTCGACCCAAACCCCCGTCAATCCCGGAACGCGATCGCCCTCGAGTCCGTAATCGGACAAGACGCGGAGAACGACTTCCTCGAGCTGGCGTAAGTACCAGTGCAAGTCGCAGCGGTAACGATTTAAATTGAGAATCGGATACCCAACCAGTTGACCGGGACAGTGATACGTGACCTCTCCACCTCGTTCGATACGATACAGGTCTAGACTGTCGGCTGCTTCGGGATCGAATTTGAGGAAGTTGGGATCGGCTCCCCGTCCTAATGTATAAACCGGAGGATGTTCGAGTAACAGAAGTACGTCGTCGAGTTCGGGAGTTTGACGCCGTCGCTCGACGAGCGATCGCTGCCAAGACCAGGCAATCTGATAGGGGATCGGGGTTTTCACCCAGAAAGCACGAAGCACACGGGAAGGGATATTACTAGAAATCATATCAAAGATCGAGAGAATTTCAAGTCATTTCGGTATCGATTTCCAAAAAATAAAATCACGAATTGTCAAGGAATGCAAAGGATTCTAAAGTGCCTTCCAAGCTGTCTGCAATCCGCCATACAATAGGGAGTAAGAAAGCTCGGTTCGCAAAACGTCTTTCTCCAAAGAGCGAAGGGGTTGACAGAAGGCTCGAAAAAAAGCGGCAATGCCCGCCCCGCTTTGGGTAGAGCTGAACGTCAAACCCAAATATTCAGGGGAAAACGACCGTAGCTTTCATTGACAAAAGGGTTCTCGAGCGGGAAATTTCAAAGATGAAACTAGTTATCCAAGGCAAAAATATTGAAATCACCGATGCCATTCGTGACTACGTCAACGACAAAATTACTAAAGCGGTGAATCACTTTCAGAATCTAACCACTGAAGTGGACGTTCATCTGTCAGTCGCTCGCAATCCTCGCATCTCTACAAACCAATCGGCTGAGGTGACGATTTATGCCAACGGAACGGTGATTCGCGCTCAAGAAAGCACGGAATCCATGTACGCCAGCATCGATTTGGTGGCCAACAAAATCGCCCGTCAGTTGCGTAAGTATAAAGAAAAACGCAACCGCAAGCTACACGTTCCGTCCAAAACCAGCGAAACCGTGGCCGAAGCCCCAGTCGTCGAAGATCTCATTGGCGATCGCACCGTCGAACTTCCCGAAGAAGTGGTTCGCACGAAATACTTTGCCATGCCACCGATGAGCGTTCGGGAAGCCTTGGAACAACTACAACTGGTCGATCACGACTTCTTTGTATTCTGCAACGCCGAAACTGAAGAAATCAACGTGATTTACGAACGCAACCACGGCGGTTACGGCGTCATTCAACCCCGCAAAGCCCAAGAAAACGGCTACCTGTCAAACGACGAAATGTCCAAAGCCTCCTAACTTCAGTTCCTCGAACGCTCTAGGGAGTATCGATCGCCCCCCAAACGTTCGAGTCGTGAAGCCACTTTAAACTCTCGCAACAGGGACGCCTTAACTGGCGTCTCTGCCTGGCGTTTGGGGCGATCGCTTCCGGGCGAGATCGAACCACTGCTGCAACTGCTGGCGACATTCCGTTTCGAGAATTCCCCCGAATACCCTCAACCGATGGTTCGAGACGCGACTGTCAGGAAGGTTCGACACCGTTCGCACCGAACCCGTTTTCGGATCGTCCGTCCCGTATACCAACCGTCCCAACCTCGCCAACACGATCGCCCCGGCGCACATGGGACAGGGTTCGAGGGTCACGTAAAGCGTGCATCGGGTCAAATGCCAAGAATTTAACGCTCGCCCCGCATCTCGCAACGCGAGAATTTCGGCGTGGGCGGTGGGATCGAGATCGCGTTCTCGGCGATTTTCCCCCACAGCGACGAGGGTGTTCGTAGAATCGTCGACCACCACCGCCCCGACTGGAACCTCCCCCGCTTCACCCGCCGCTTTCGCCAAGCGCAACGCCACGCGCATCCAATTTCGGTCGATCGTCATTGAAACTCATTGAAATTCCGTTTCTAGAGACATGGAGAGGGAAACATTAAGAAAAAGCAACGATCTCAACCCTCGACGTCCCGACAAGCCCGATACAAATCTTGCCACTCATCTCGTTCCTTCACCACAGTTTCGAGATATTCCTTCCAGACGATCGCGTCTCGACTGGGATCTTTCACCACTGTCCCCACCAACCCCGAGGCGACATCGCTCACTCGCAGTTGTCCGTCACCGAAATGTGCCGCTAACGCCCAACCGTTACTCACCACAGAAATCGCCTCAGCAGGACTCAACGTCGCCGTAGGGGATTTCAACTTGGTTTTTCCATCTTGCGTGACCCCGTCTCGCAACTCCCGAAACGCCGTGACGACACGCCGAATTTCCTGCAACGCTGGGGGTTCGGCGGGTAATTCCAGACTTCGCCCCAAAGCTTCCACGCGACGGCGGACGATTTCGACCTCGGTTTCCATCGTCGCCGGAAGGGGGAGAACCACCGTGTTAAAACGGCGTTGTAAAGCGCTCGAGAGGTCGTTCACGCCGCGATCGCGATCGTTGGCGGTGGCGATGAGATTGAAACCTTTCCGGGCCGATATCGCTTGATTGAGTTCGGGAATGGGAAGGGTTTTTTCCGAAAGAACCGTAATTAGCGTATCTTGTACGTCTGAGGGAATTCGCGTCAACTCCTCCACGCGCACGATTTTCCCAGTTTCCATCGCCCGCATCAAGGGACTGGCAACGGTGGCGTCTCGAGACGGTCCTTCAGCGATGAGTTTGGCGTAGTTCCAGCCGTAGCGCATGGCGTCTTCGCTGGTTCCCGCCGTTCCCTGGATTAAGAGGGTAGAATCGCCGGAAACAGCAGCGGCCAGATGTTCGGATACCCAGGATTTCGCCGTACCCGGAACGCCTAACAACAGCAACGCGCGATCGGTGGCGAGGGTGGCGATCGCAATTTCGATGAGGCGTCGGTTTCCAATGTATTTAGGAGAAATCTCGAAGCCGTTCTCGAGCGTTCCGCCAAGAATGTAAGTGGCGACCGCCCAAGGAGACAGGTTCCAATTGGGAGGACGCTGTCGCGTGTCGGCTTTGGCAAGTTCCTCGAGTTCGCCGCCGAACTCCTGTTCGGCTTGTTGGCGCAGGCGTTCGGTAACCGTTTGAGATGGGGAGGAGTTTCGTCGTCGGGTCTTGGAAGATGCCATCGGCGCAGGTTCACCAGGTTGGACTTTTGGTTATTTTAAAGGCTGTCTGGGGGCAGGGGGCATCGCGACCCTCGGGAAACTCCCTAACATCTCGACGCTCGGACTCAGCCGAAAGCGCGACAATTATGGTTCCTCGAACCCCTCAACCGTTAAAATGGCCGTATCGCCGCGTCGTCGTGGCGACGCGATCAGTGTGTTGGGGGCAGTTTTAACAATCGTGAAATTTCACATTCAATCCGATAGCGATATTCCCGCGTCGAACCAACTGTTCAACCAAATTCGGTTTGCCATCGCCTCGCGCCAGTTTCCACCGGGACACCGACTCCCGAGTACGCGACAACTGGCTATGCAGACCGGCTTGCACCGCAATACGATTAGTAAAGTCTACCGTCAACTCGAAGAAATTGGTTTGGTCGAGGCACAAGCGGGGTCTGGAATTTACGTGCGAGCTAGAGGCCACGAAGAAGGTGGCACTCATCTCGGTTCGCCTATCTTAGAGCAGTATCCCGAAGCCCGCGCCATCGTCAAACAGGGATTGGACGAACTCATCGAACGGGGCTGTTCTCTCAACGAAGCCCGAGAACTGTTTCTCGGCGAAATCGACTGGCGGCTTCGCTGTAGCGCCCGCGTGTTGGTCACTGCGCCCCTTCAAGACATCGGCGTGGGCGAGTTGATGGCGCAGGAACTCGAGCAAGCCTTGAAAATTCCGGTGCAGTTGGTACCGATGGAAGAGTTGGCGGAAGTGTTGGAGAAAGCTCACTCGGGAACCGTCGTCACGAGTCGGTACTTTATCGGCGACGCCGAAGTCATCGCCGCGCCGCGAGCGGTGCGAGTGATTCCTATCGATATTTACGATTACGCCAAGGAAACCGAGTTAGTTAAAGAGTTACCGAAAGATAGCTGTTTGGGTCTCGTCAGTATTAGTTCGGGACTGCTGCGGGCGGCTGAGGTCATCGTTCACAGTTTGCGCGGCGACGAGTTGTTGGTGATTACCACGCAACTGGGCAATACCTATAAGTTAAACGCGATGGTACGCAGCGCTCGTACGATTATTTGCGATCGCGCGAGTCTCGATGCTGTCAAAGCGTCGATTCAAGCCGCCCGCGACGATTTGATCCGTCCGCCGCAAGTTAGTTGTTTTGAAAACTACATCAGCAATCAGTCGATCTCCTTACTCCAGCGGGAACTCGGGTTAGATTAGCTCGAGGCGATCGCTCGTTCTTCAGCCCAGCGATCGCCCCAATTGGGCTGAGTCGGCACAGAGAAGAGACGAGAGAGAAAAACCGTCCCTGAAGCGATCGCGCCTTACCGAACGAACTGCGACACGTCTAACACTTTGACCGCCCCGTCAAACCCACCGCTGACCAAACGGCGACCGTCGGGGGTGAACACTAAATCAGCCCAGCCCGCGTGTTGTTCGAGCGTCCCGAGGATCGCGCCCGTATCGGTTTGCCACAGAAGAATCGTTCCGTTAACATCGGCACTGGCGAGAATGTATCCCACCCCAGCCGAAGAAAACACGGGGTCAGGACCGAACGCTAACGATTGAACCAGATTTTCGTGATTGGTCAACACGCGCAAACGGCGACCGTTCCCCGTATCCCACAGGCGCACCCGGCCGTCGGCGCTTCCCGTCGCCACGGTTCGACCGTCGGGACTGACGGCGACCGACCAAATGGGAACGTCGAGATGGACGAGCGTTTTCAAATACTGTCCCGTCTGCCAATCCCACATTTTCACCGTTCCATCTTCGCTGGCGGTGACGAGGAGGCGGCCGTTAGGGCTGAATGCCAGAGATTTAACATCGTCGCGATGTCCGTTGAGGGTGTGTAGGGGAGTCGACGTGCGATCGCGCGGAGACGGCGTCGCGTCCCAGATCTTCACCGTCCCGTCAGAACTGGCGCTGGCCAGAACGCGGCCGTTCGGACTGAAGGCGATATCGTAGATTTCAGCGTCGTGGCCGTTCCAGGTGGCGAGCAACTCCCGCCGCTGGTAGCCCCACAGTCGAATCGTCCGATCTTCGCCCGTCGTGGCGATAGTCCGACCGTCGGGACTGACAGCGACCGACCAAACGGGAGCAGTGTGGGCTGCAACGCTCGAACTTGCCGGACAGTTTCCGTCCGAACAATCGCGATCGAGATGCCGCAGGTCGAGCGCTCCCGTCGATGTCCCCGCCACGATCGACCGACCGTCGGGACTGACGGCGACCGACCATACCGCCCCCGGACTGCGAGCGAGGATTTGCGGGGGTAACGCCGTTTCCAATTGAGGTTCGAGGGGTTCGTGGAGAACCGGAGCGACTTCTCGGTGGGCGATCGGTTGGGGTCGCCGGCCGAAGCCGAGTTGGAGGAGACTGCTGCCAAAGGAAATGGCTAACAAGGCGAGCAGGGCGGGGCGAGCGAGGAGGAGCGAGGTTAAGATGGGAGCGCGATCGCGACGGTGGAGGTCTTTTAAGACCGCTCGGGCGTTGGCGTAACGATGGGGGAGTTCTCGCGCCACCATGCGATCGAGAATTCGCGCCAGGCGATCGCTGACGGGGTAGCGACAGCGACTCCGCCAGTTCCAAACGTCGTGGCGATCGTCGTAAAGCTCGAAGGGGGAAATGTCTGTCAGCAAGTACAAACAGGTAACGCCGAGACTGTACAGATCGCTTTGGGGGAGGGGATGTCCTTGGAGTTGTTCGGGGGCGGCGTATTCGGCAGACCCCGTCAGGGGATTGGGGGAGCTGGGAACGGCGTGACAGTGCAGGGAACCGAAATCGACGAGAATCCAGCGGTTATCGGATTGACGACGGATGAGGTTGTGAGGTTTGATGTCGCGATGAACCAGTTTTTTGTCGTGGAGGTCGCTGAGAACGGGGAGAACGTCGTCGAGGAGTTGGCGAATTTGGGCTTCGCGCCAGGAACCGGATTCGAGAAGGTGTTGGTGGGCGCTTTGCCCCATGACGTACTCTTGGACGAGGTACTGTCGGCCGTCGCGATCGAAGCTGGCCAGCAGTGTGGGAACGTGAGGGTGTTGGCTCAGTTGTTCCCAACGCACGAGGGTCTCGCGAGACAGGGGAGCGTCCGCCGGACGGGTGGCGACGGCGCAAAAGGTTTGCGTGGGCTTGTGTTCGTCGGCGACGAAGAAGGTGCGAGCGCTCGGGTGATGGCTCAGGGAAGTCAGCACGCGATAGCGTCCTGCGATCGCCATTGACGGTTGTAAGTCTGGGGGAATCGCATCCGAACCGGTGGGGGAAATGGAACGGGGGTCGGGTTGAGAAGAAAAGTGTTCGCTCATGGTTGGGAAACAGCGTGCCGATGCTGTCTATGTTACCGAGGGATTTTGGAGATCGCATCTGTGGGACTCGGCGATTCTCCGACTCGGACGAGAATGTCAACAAACGATCGAGCTATTGAGAAATGTAACGATGACGGGGCAGAGTTTTGAGGTATCCGATCGCTCGATTGCTGAGATCTTCAGGGATTACGACTGCCTAATGTAACGTTTGTTTTCGAGCGAACTGTTGAGCTACATCACGAATAATTTATTTCTGTAACATTTGCGACCGATAACCTAGACGCGATCGACACGGCCTCCTACAGTGAAGAACAATCGAACCGTTAGAAAAGTTCGAGTTTTGCGTGAGTTCCAGTTCCGTTGACACTCCGAAGGGCATTTGTCCTAAGAGCGTCAACCCGAAAGATCCCAGCTCGTTCTGAGGTCGTTTTCTTTGCGGAGGTTTTTTATCCTTGGATGCTGGGATCGTATGTCTGTCCGCCGCCCCGTTGGGATTGGCAAAAAGCCCCGTCTCCAACGGCGGTGCGACTGTGGAACGCCCTAGCCGCGACTGGCGGCGTTCTGTTAACTCTCGGTGCGATCGCTGTCGCGTTGGCAGCATGGGGCGTTATCGAATTGTAACGTTCCCTCGCATCCCAGATTGCGAGTTACCAAAAATTTGGGTCTAAAGCCTCGCCCCCTTCGACTTGGCTCAGGGCAAGCCTTCGACTTAGCTCAGGGCAAGCCTTGCAGGGCGACTTTGCTATGATGTCAGAGAATTGGAACGGTATTTAACCCGTCTAAAAACCGAGCCTCTAATCGAGGCATCCGAACCTTGAAAACTAGAGTTAGCGGGTTCTGTTCGGGAAAGCTCGAACAGGTAAAAGCTCTAAGTAACACGGACATCTCACGGTGGCGAACTCGGTTCGCCACCCCTGTCCTCAAGTACAGAGAGTCAATTTTTCAGTAGATTATAAGGTACGGTAGGGCATACCGAAACCTCCTCTGTAATGGGGAAAACGTCTGGGGAGATAAACCCCTCTGGTACTTATTGGCAAC
>NZ_JAQNCQ010000046.1:0-9025 GCF_028368005.1 Geitlerinema sp. CS-897
ACACGAACCGTTAGAGTTCGAGACTTGCCCATTTCGGGTCAACTCGTATATTTGCAAATACCACGGCGTCAGTTTTACTGTAAAAAATGCCAACAATACTTTACAGAAGAACTAGACTTTATTGAAACTGGTCGAAGGTTTCCTAGGCGGTACGAAGAATATATTTACGAGCGAGTAATCGCTAGTAGCGTCGAGCAAGTTAAAAGATAAGAAGACTTGTCGTGGCATCAGGTAAATGGAATTCATCAACAGGTATACGAACGCAAAAAAAAATAAATTGGGGACAAGTAAAAAGGTTGGGTTTAGACGAGATAGCAAAACATAAAGGCCACAAAAAATTTGTGACGGTCGTGAGCGATTTAGAGAAAGGAGAATTGATAGAAGTCATCGACTCTCACCAACAAGAAGAAATCGCTGAAGTTCTTCTACCGCAACCGTTAGAGGTCAGAGAGGCAGTCGAAGAAGTCAGTGTAGATATGTGGGGAGGATTTCCAAAGCTTATCGAAAAAGTGTTCTCAAATAGTGAAATCACTGACAAGTTTTACAAACAAGCACGACGAACATGGTAGCGAATTCATCTCCTAACTCACCTGAAACCGAACCGATGCGAAGCGTTCACACTGCGAATTTTCCCGAACTTTTAAGACAGTTGGAAATTTCGCTAGTCGTCTCGACGTATCAAGCGGGAAAACTCATCGTTGTCCGAGCCGATGGCGACTCGATCAATACCCATTTTAAAATGTTTAATAAGCCAATGGGATTGGCCGCCGATCGCGAAAAAATAGCCATCGGAGCAGCCTTTCAAATTTGGGAGTTGCGGAACGTTCCCGCCGTTACTCAAAAACTCGATTTTCCCGACAAACACGACGCCTGTTATTTACCGAGAAACATACGTGTGACTGGGGATATCGACATTCACGAAATGGCGTATCTCGACGACGAAGTCTGGTTCGTCAATACGCGATTTTCTTGTTTGTGTACCCTCGATCGCTCTCATAGTTTCGTTCCCCGCTGGAAGCCGCCGTTTATTACTGTTTACGATTTGCGCGATCGCTGCCATCTTAACGGTTTAGGAATTCGCGAGAACCGTCCGAAATACGTGACGGCGTTAGGAGAAACGGATACACCGAACGGTTGGCGAGAACGTAAAGCCGACGGCGGTATTTTAATGGATATTGAAAGTAACGAATTTATTGCTCGTCGGTTATCGATGCCCCATTCCCCCCGTTGGTATCGAGGGAAGTTGTGGGTACTCGAATCGGGGAACGGTAGTTTAGCGACGGTCGATCTAGACACTGGAAAAATTACCACAGTTGCCGAACTTCCTGGCTTTACTCGAGGAATCGATTTTTATGAAAATCTCGCATTTATTGGATTGTCTCAAGTCCGAGAAACGGCAGTTTTTAGCGGTATTCCCATCACCGAACGGTTGAAAGAGCGCATTTGTGGGGTTTGGGTGGTGAATATTGACACCGGACAAACGGTTGCGTTTTTAAGGTTTGAAGACGCCGTTCAAGAAATTTTTGCCATTCAAGTTTTACCTGGAATTCTGTTCCCTGAAGTCATTGACTGGGATACAGAGTTAATGGCAGGATCTTATATTTTACCCGATGAAGCCTTGGCGGAAGTCGTGCCGCTTCCGACTGAGGAAATAGATCGTGAAATTCATAAAACTCCAACAACAGAGAACGCCGATCGCACGCCACACCCCAACGTTCTCGATCGCTTCGAGTTGGGAAATCGCTGTTACCATCAAGGACAACTAGATCGCGCGATCTCCGAATATCAATGCTGTTTGCAACTCGACCCTAACTTTATCTTAGCTCGCTACAATTTAGGGGTAGCCTTGGGAGATCTCGAACGTTGGGACGACGCGATCGCACAACTCAAACAGGTTATCGATCGCGAACCGAAATCTGCACAAGCTTACAATCAACTTGGATTGAGTTATAGCCGCATTGCCTCTTGGGAAAATGCAATCGACTGTTACGATCGCGCAGTGTCTCTCGAACCCAATTTCGCTCAAGCACATTTTAATTTAGGCATGACACTGTTGCAAGTTGGGGATTTCCAACGAGGATTTACTGAATGCGAGTGGCGTTGGAAAACAGATGAGTTTACGCCGTTTAATTGTCCACATCCGAAATGGAACGGCGAGGATATTTCTGACAAAACTTTACTCGTTCATACCGAACAAGGTGCAGGCGATGCGATTCAATTTATTCGCTTTCTTCCCCAAGTCAAACAGAAATGTCAGCGATTGCTGCTGTGTTGTCCGCAACATTTAGAAAAACTTTTTTCGCAACTTCCTGAAGTTGACGAAATTTTATTACCCGGAACGATTCCTCTCTCGGCTTTTGATACCTATATTCCCTTGATGAGCTTACCTTACGCGCTCGGTACGACAATTGAAACGATTCCCGATCGCGTTCCCTACCTCCATTCCAATTCATCTCAGTTTTCACTTCCCAATCGAACATCAAACCGTCCTAAAATTGGGTTTGTTTGGGGAGGAAGTCCGACGCATAAAAACGATCGCAACCGTTCTTGTCCTTTAGAATACTTTATTCCGATTTTAGAACGATCTAACGTTGAGTTTTATAGCTTGCAGAAAGGCGATCGCACCCAGGATTTATCCCAGTTACCGAATTCAGTTTGTGTAGAAGATTTGAGTTCTCAATTACAGGATTTTACCGATACCGCCGCCGCGATCGCACAGTTAGATTTAGTAATTTCTGTCGATACCTCTGTGGCTCATCTGGCTGGAGCGATGGGAAAGCCAGTGTGGACGTTACTATGCTACCGTTGCGATTGGCGATGGATGTGCGATCGCGAAGATACACCCTGGTATCCGACGATGCGTCTGTTCCGTCAGTCTCGACCGGGAGATTGGAAAAGTCTGTGCGATCGCGTCTCGTTGGCGTTAGAACAAGAGTTCTAATTTGACAGAAGTTTTGAAGACTTTTTAGAGTGCGATCGAAGTGAATTACCCTCGAGAGACGGTACGATAATTACAAAAATTGCTTGGGATTCCAAGGTGTATCAGAACGATATCCGACGATTACCGTATCGATCGATTCAGATTCTCTTTTTTTGAAACTCCGAGAGCGTTTTTTTTCGTTGCTATGATAATCAATATATCCTTTCTGATACCAATTGGAAATACCCGTCGGTAGATCCGATCTCAACGCTCCTCTAAAATTTATTGGAAAAATTCGATCGATCCACTGTTTCGCCAAGCTTTGACTGAGAGGTTCCTCAATATTTTTATTATAGATGATTGCCGCATAGGGCGATTCTGGCTCTTCTCGCTTAGGAAAAAGTAAAAACAAATCAATGTCTGGTAAATCGCCAATCAGTTCGACATAGCCTTGCTTCGCACCTTCAGGATGTAGATAATGATAGTAATAGGCTAAATGCCAAGATGCCAATCGTACCACTTCAGACTCATTGGCAGATCCTAACTCAACTAATAACGGTTGAATTTCGGGGATTTTGTAATTGCGATCGGTTGCAGCAAACAAAGCTAACTCGAGACGTCCCATATTAATGAGGCGACGAATCGCATTGGCATTATCACTAAACCGTTCGTGAGCGTCAAAGGCTAAGTTACAAGGAAAATAGGGGAGATAAGGTTCAGGTTCGGGAGAATTTTCGAGGATATCTAACAACCATTTATTCGGATCTAAACGATTGCTGATATAGTCTTCAAGATCCCTATCTATCCAGGAAATGATGCTCCAGAACGCACCAGCAATTCCCGGACGCTCGATTTCTTTTCGGCGCATCGTCTCCATCATTTCTTCAAAGGGAGGCAGTCCTGAAAAGAAGTCTGAATTGTATTTATTTTTCTCTCGATCGCTAAAATACCGATAGCCATTTTCTAATTTCAAGAAGTTGCTATAAAATTTAGCGATTTGATGAGCCGCACAAGCGCGAATATTAAGATGGTCTCGATCGAGCAGTTCTAATAACGTCTCTCCAACCGTTGACCACGGCAAATCGTAAATACCAAAAAAGATTTGTGTGGCATAAATATTTTCGGGAGTTGGCGTTTTGCAGTCTTCCGAACTCTCTAGGCGATCGAGCCATTCTAAAACTAATTGACGAAAGGGTTCGTCTCGTCCTAAAAATTGAAAACGCGAGCAAAACCTGTCAAAAATTTCGGGTTTATTTTGAGAAGCTTCAGTAATCGCTTGAAAAATTGGCTGCAAGCGTTCTCGAGTCGATCTGGGGTGATAGTCTTCACGCTCTGATTTTTGCCGTTCTTCATTTTCTAGGGCATAAATGAGATGTGAGATCGCTCGATCGCAAATTTCTATATCTGGGGACTTGAGGAGAGCGATCGTTTTTTGAAAGAGAGCGTCCCACTGTTCTTCCGTGTAATGGGTTTGCCGTGAAAGGTCTAAAACTTTAGTGGCGTTGTCGTCCTGCATTGTGGAAAATGTTTATTAAAACTACATTGTACTACAATGTAGTTTTTTTTGGGATCGAAATTTAATATAGCAGAATCATTTGAGTTGTGAATGCCCTCTGTAGTTGGGATCGCTGTGCTACAATACTTTCAGATTACAAGAATTCACGAATCAGTTGGGCTGGCTATATAGTATTTACAAAAGCAAAGTCTTTTGTCTGTTTGAAATTTTATTTTGAGAAATCGAGGTGCGATCGCACAGTTAGATTTAGTAATTTCTGTCGATACCTCTGTGGCTCATCTGGCTGGAGTGATGGGAAAGCCAGTGTGGATGTTGCTATGTCACCGTTGCGATTGGCAATGGATGTGCGATCGCGTCTCGTTGGCGTTACAACAAAGATTTAAAACAAGATTTAAAACCCCCTAACAAATCTTTGCCAGCCGTTCGGTCGCCACCTTATCCGCCCCTGGAGCTGTCCAATGTCCCGTAGCCGCATCGCGATCGATCTCGTAAGCAATCACACCGTAATTGCGTCCGTAGCCCCAGTTGACTAACAGCCAATCGTTCAAGCGCAAACCGATCCCCCGGCTTTGCTGCGATCGACTGCTCGACAACTGATAGACATCGCCTGCTTTACCAATGGCGAGAGTGTTCGTGTAGGGCATTCGGTTGTCGGAGTAAGCCCCCGCCACCTGATACAACCCTTCGAGTTCTCCCGGCGTTCCTCCCGTGGCGCGTTCCCAGCCAACTTGACCGAGAGACTGCGGCGTCGTCCAACGGCCTTCGAGAGTTCCATCGGCATTGATGCGGTACAACACCACACAATAGGAGGAATCGACACCCCACCCCGTAAATAAAAAGTTGTCTTCGACAAATCCCAATCCAGCAAAATGATAGCGATCGGTAAGCCAAATGACTTGATAAAGGCGATCGAGGGGATAAATTTTAACCGTTCCAGTGTAAGACTGGCCGCGCAAGGTCGTCGCGTCCTCGATCGTCCAAGTCCCTTCGGGATTGACTGACATTTTAAAACTTTGCAATTTTAAGGTTTCGTACTTTGGGCGTGGAAATTCGGGCGTTGTCCCGATCGCGCGATCGCCCCGTTTGCAACGCACGACCGAGTGTCGAGGAAGGAAAACCCGAAGTGTCGTCCTTCCCCGTCAGCCGTTATCCAAACACGCGGTCTAACACCGTTTGCGGTGTAATATCCACCATGCGACCTGTCGTCGCTTGAATTCCCACCGAGCGATCGCTCTCCGGAGGAAGCAGCTTGTGCGGGTCAGTCGGTCCGAAAAGGGCGTACGTGTAAGTTTTCACCGCCACCGCCAAGTGCATCGGGGCGCTATCCGTACACAACATTAGCGTCGCACCGGCGATCGTCGCCGCCAACTTGCCAACATCGGGCGGAGCGATCGTTTTCAGCCCGCTGGTGGCTTGCATCAGCGATCTCACGAACTCGTCGTCTTCGGGGCCGCGTGCCACGACGATGGGGAGGTTGGGTTGGCGTTGCTGCAACCCGCGAATCACCTCCACCCAATTCTCCACCGGGTAGATTTTATCGAGTCCCTTCGCTTGCGCCAGTTGACTCGAACCGCCGTGAAGCAAAATATAGCCGCTTTCAGCCACGCCAAGACGCTGCTGTTCGGCCTCAGCCCACTCCAAATCGTCCTTTAGGAGCGTCACCGAAAGGTCGGGACAGGGGGCTTCGATGCCGAATCCGCGTACCAAATCGTGATACATATCAGCGGCGTACTGTTCGCCTTTGAGGGGAACAGAGTTCGTTAAAAACGGGCTTCCCGATCCTTCATAGCCGACGCGGGTGGGAATCCCAGTCAGCCACAGGAACAGTCCCACCGCCCACCGCCGCCCTAACGACAAGGCTGCATCGAATTCGCGATCGCGCACCACCCCGAGGAGGTTGCCCCAGTCGGCGGGGCCGTTGCGATCTTTAAAATCGAAAGGAATAACGGTTAAAGAACCATCGTGAAAATACTTGTTGGCACGGTATGCCCCCATCGATCGCGGTTCGGCAACAATGCCAAGTTCGCAATCGGGATAGGAACGCTTGAGTTGTTCGAGAGTCGGGAAAAATAGCAGTTGGTCGCCAATTCCCCCAGGAACGAGGGCGAGGATTTCTTTCATAGGGATTCCGCTTGTCCGTTCGCGTTGGTGTCTCCGTGAGGGAGCGTCGCGCTTCTCAATCCAGACTTTATCGTATGTTGAACCTACCCGTGTCGTCTAGGGAAGAGGAGCAGGGGAGCAAGGGAGAGGGGGATAGGGGGAGAAACTGTCAACTCTCAACTGTCCTCACTGTTCGCTGTTCGCTGTTCGCTGTTTGCGGTAGAAGGTGACTCGACGACACGGGCGATCGCGCCGGGATCGCTTCGTAGCAACGTCGTCAGTCGCTCCAGTAGTTTTTCTAACTTTCCTTCTTCGAGCAAGCCTTCGATTAACGTCAACCCGCTCGTCGAAAGCATCAACTTCGTCACGTCTTGCGAGATATTGCCGTTGCTGTCGTTTCCGCCGCCGGGGAACGCGTAAATCTTCGCATCTCCCAAAATACCCGGTTGCGGTGCCAAGGATTTTACGATTTCCGGCAGTTGCTCGATGAGTTGCGGCGCGATTTCGGCGATGAGTTGGGCGTTACGGTTGGCATCGCTGAGGGCGTTTTCGGCGACAATCCGAGCTTCGATTCCAGCAGCTTCGGCGAGGGCTTTATCCCGTTCGGCGTCGGCGAGGGTGCGAATGGATTCGGCTTCTAAATCTGCGGCTTGACGGGCGATTTCGGCTTGGCGGCGGCGACGGAATACATCGATTTCCACCACGTTGTTTTCGGCGATGCGCTGTTTCTCAGCTTCCTGTTCGGCGAGAATGGCTGATAACCGCTGTTCCCGTTCGGCGCGTTCGAGGGCGGAGGCGGTTTCCACGGCGGCTTCGGCTTTGGCGCGAATCGCGTCGGCGGCGAGGCGTTCTTGGGTTTTTTGGGCGATCGCGATCGCCGCTTCTTGTTTGGCCAGTTCCGAGAGTTCTTCAGCTTCGGCGACGGCGACTTGCGCTTTCAATCGATTGGAATCGATGGTTTTCTGGCGATCGATCTCCGCCATTTCAGCTTCCCGTTTCTGCAACGCCTGAGCGACTTTGAATTTCTTCTGTTGTTCTTCGATCGCGATTTCCGATTCGATTTGCCGCTCTCGTACCCCTTGCGATTTCGCGATTTCTTCTTCTTCTACTGCCCGAGCTTGCAAAATTTTATTTCGCTGTTCGTTGGCGGCTTCTTTATCTTTGGCTTCTTGAATCTCGCGAGCGCGTTTAGCTCTTAACGATTCGATTCCGAGTTGTTGTTCGAGTTGAGAGCTTTCTCGTTCTTTTTCAATTTCTAATTCTTGCTTGCGGGCTTCTAACTCCCGTTGTTCGATCGTCAGCTCGGTTTGCAGTTGAAACTCGCGTCGTTCCTGTTGGGTTCGCAATTCGACTTCTTCTTTTTGCTTGATCGATCGCTGGATCGTCTCGGTTCTCAACCGCACGCCTTGAGCGTCGAAGAAATTGTTCGTGTCGTACGTATCGCTTTCTTCAATCTCAGAAATTGCAATGTTGTTGAGCGTCAATCCAACTTTTTTCAAATCCTGTTGAATTAAATTTAAAACCTCATCTGCAAAGCCCAATTTATCCGAATCTATTTCAGCGAGGGTTTTTCGTTTTGCAGAAGCGCGAATGGCATCGTCAGCCCGTTTTTCTAGGGCTTCTTTAATATCTGCCGGAGAAATTTTTCCGTCTCTCGACAACCGAGCAGCCGCAGTTTTGACATCTTGTTCGTCGTGATTGACACAGACATAAAACGTCACTCGCATATTGGCTCGCAAATAGTCTTGCGTCCGTACTGCCAAGTTTCCCGTGCGTTCGACATCGATATTAATTTCCCGCATCGGAACTCGAGTCAGTTCGTGGAAACCGGGAAGAACGATGCAACCGCCGTAGAGAATGACGGTATTTTTTTTGGCGAGAAAGCCCCCCGTTCTCACAAAGGCTTCGTTGTTCGGTGTAATTTGATAAACGCGGGTATACGCCCAAAATCCCAACAGTAGTAAAGCAATAATGACGACGATACCGATCGCCGTTCCGCCGAGAATGAAGGTTCCGCTTCCGAGTTGTGCTAAAACCAACACGTCCTCGGAGTCCTCAACTGAATTTTTAACGAGCGATCGCCCGAGCGATCGAGCGAGTTCTAAGCGTTTGTCTGGTGTAAGTCGTTCGAGGGGGGATCGCTCAGTCCGTTTTAAGGCTTCCGTTTCTCGATGGCGAACGGCGACGAGGGCGGGAGGCGATTGGGCGATCGCGTTTATCGGTACGGCTTTGGCCGGATTAAAGGATAACGCTTGCAGCAAAGTCAACCAGTACAACATGACAGTAATTGATAGTTGATAATTGACAATTGACAATTGATAACGAAGACCTTTTTCCTCCTCATTTCCTCATATCCCCTTTTACAGTGAACAGTGTTTCAGTCGCCAGTCACCAGTCGCCAGTCGCCAGTCGCCAGTCGCCAGTCACCAGTCGCCAGTGGGAACAGTTGACAGTTTTTCCCCCTCTCCCCCTCTCCCCCTCTCCCTTTC